>NZ_CP008985.1:600000-759425 GCF_000754265.1 Candidatus Palibaumannia cicadellinicola
GTACATACATAGTTGATCACTGATTACTTCGCTGGCAAAAAAGTCAACATTATCAAATTTATCTAGTGCAAAACGCCATATCTGTTTATAACAGCTTAAGTCTAACCCTTGTTGCCAATGCGACCAGTCATTGCTATCAGCGTTAATAATCACTATGCCTTTATCTAACAGTCCAGTAAAAATTTCTCCTTTTGCCTGAGAAACACCAGCGATGGAACCAAAACCAGCTAAATGAGCTGCAGAAATATTATTTACTAACGCTGTTTCTGGACGTACTAAGCCGGTAGTCCAGGCAATTTCTCCGATATGATTAGCGCCTAGTTCAATTACTGCAAAATCATACTTAGGTGTTAGACGTAGCAAAGTCAGTGCAACACCGATATCATTATTAAAATTTCCCTGTGTAGCTAGAACCTTACCACATTGACGTAAGATAGAAGCTGTCATCTCTTTGACCGATGTCTTACCAGACGAACCAGTTAGCGCTACTATACGTGCTGGCACCTGCTGACGAACCCAAGCACCTAATTTCCCTAAAGCTAAGCGAGTATCCTTTACTATTAGTTGCGGAATTTGCAGTGGTAACTGATAACTTACTAATATTGCACAAGCACCGGCTAATACCGCATTTTGAGCAAGATGATGAGCATCAAATCGCTCGCCCTGAAGTGCAATAAACATACAATGCTCACCAACAGCACGAGAATCAGTAGTTACCTCTTGAATAGTCGTATTTAAGCCTACTATTTGAGCATTCAGTACTGGCGCGATGTCGTGTAATAGAAAAGAAATCATTCTAAAATATCAAGTCCTAGTATCTGTGCCACAGTAGTACGATCAGAATAATTAAACGACTTACCACTAATTATCTGGTAATTCTCATGCCCTTTGCCAGCTACTAGCACTAAATCGTTTAAATGAGCATGCATTATCGCGCTAGTTATAGCATCAAAGCGACATGGTATTGCTTGAGCATAGTTCACATTAAGCAATCCCCCCTGAATTGCTGCTATAATATCCTGTGAATCTTCATTACGAGGATTATCATTAGTGATAATAACGTAATCAGCGTATTGTTCAGCAATAGCGCCCATAAGTGGTCGCTTATCTTTATCACGATTACCACCGCAGCCAAAAACACACCATAGTTTCCCGTTGCAATGTAGCTTAGCTGCTAGTAGTGCTTTTTTGAGTGCCTCTGGAGTATGTGCATAATCAACTACTACTATCGGCCATTGATCTGATGAAAAGACTTCCATACGGCCGCATACAGACTGTAGTCTCCCTGCTGTTTCTAATAGAGATGGTAGGGAATACCCCAACGTAAGTAATGTAGCAAACGAAAGTAGTATATTACTCACATTAAATTCGCCTACTAGCTTACTGTGAATCATCCCATTGCCCCAGCAAGAATCGAACCCAATATCCACACCTAAATCATGATAACGCACAGTATGAGCACACAACCAATCACCTTTCCAGTTATGCGGAAGTGAACTAGTTATAGTAACTGCCACGGCTTGTGGTAATTGCGCTAACCAACGCTGACCTACACTATCATCAGCATTAATAATTTTATGACATACTTTTAACTCGCTAAATAATTGCCATTTAGCTCTTTCGTACTGCGTCATATGTTTGTGATAATCTAGGTGATCATGACTCAAGTTCGAAAAAACCGCTGCAGCGAAGTATAGATCTCGAACTCGGTATTGCACTAAACCATGGGAAGAGACTTCTATTGCGCTAAAAGTTGCTCCCTGTTCATAAAAAAGTCTTAATAAACGCTGAATCTCAACAGCTGAATCGGTAGTATTATTACTCAAACTAATTTTTTTAAATAAACCATTACCTATGGTACCTATAACCGCACTTGTCTCACCTAGCAGGTATACCCAATTTGCTAGGAGATGGCTAATAGTTGTTTTACCATTAGTACCTGTGATACCAACTAAACATAGAGCACGCGATGGTTGCTGATAAAAACGTCCTGCTAGTGCAGATAAAATTTGCTTGAGTTGGTATAAATAAACAATGGGTACACCATGTAGTTTATGTATATTACCATGCTTAGATTTCTCTTCTGCTTCCGCTACTACTGCAGCTACCCCTTGTGCAATAGCTAGAGGAATATAGCAACGTCCATCAGTTTGGTGTCCTTTAACAGCAATAAATAAATCACCAGCTTTCGCGGTAATGCTATGCATACTAATTCCACTCAATCGACGTTCAAATGGAAATGGAATAGTATGAACCCATGGCATAAGTAGCTCACGTAAATTCATGTTAACCACATGATGTATCTTTACAATTATTGAATTGATATATTTTATTATCGATAGGCTGCAAAGCATCTGGTTCGATATTCATCGTACGTAAAACTCCACCCATAATTGAACCAAAAACTGGTGCAGAAACTGCGCCGCCATAGTATTGACCACCTTGTGGATCGTTAACAACGACAACTAGTGCAAAACGAGGATTACTTGCAGGTGCAACTCCTGCAGTATAAGCTATATATTTATTAATATATTTTCTATCTGGTCCAACTTTTTTGGCAGTTCCAGTCTTAATAGCAATACGATAGCCTTTGATAGCTGCTTTGAAACCTCCACCACCAGGTAGTGCAACACTTTCCATCATATGTACCACTGTACGTACTAGCGATTCTGGAAATATTCTTTCGCCTATAACTGGCATATCGACCCTTATGATAGATAGTGGACGTAAGATTCCCATACTACCGATAGTAGCGTAAACCCTTGCTAATTGTAGTGGCGTAACCATCAATCCATAACCATAAGAAAATGCAGCTTTTTCAATTTCAGATAAAATTTTTTTATTAGGATATAAACCACTACTTTCTCCTACGAGTCCCACATGAGTTGCTTTACCTAAACCAAAAAGAGAATAAGTATCCACAATGGCGGCAGATGGCATAGCTAACGCGAGTTTAGAAATACCAATATTACTAGATTTCTGTAAGATTTCTGTAATGCTTAATTCATTGTAGTGGACTACGTCTTTGATTTGATGACCATGTATCATATAGGGTAGAGTTTTGAGCACACTATTTTCGGTTACTATTCCACGCTGTAGTGCTGTCATAACAACCATTGGTTTTACCGTTGAACCAGGTTCGAACAGATCAGTAATAGCACGATTACGCATTAGGTCCATTGTGGTAGTTGTCAGGTTATTTGGGTTATAAGATGGACTATTAGCAATCGCAAGAACTTCACCAGTATGAATATCTACTAATACTGCAGTGCCTGATATAGCTTTATTACAAATAACAGCACTGTTTAGTTCACGATATACCAATGCTTGTAATTTTTCGTCGATACTAAGTGCAAGGTTATGTGCAGCTTGGCTATCAATTGATGATATATCTTCTATGACCCTACCAAATCTATCTTGACGTACTATACGTTCTCCTGGTTGACCAGTAAGCCATCGGTCAAAGCTTTTCTCGATACCTTCTATCCCTTGGCTATCGATATTAGTAATACCAATTAAATGCGCAGTTACTTGTCCAGAAGGATAATAACGACGTGACTCTTGGCTGAGATAAATACCAGGTAGTTTTAACTGATTGATATAGTTACTAATAGTAGGATTAACTTGACGTGCTAAATAGACAAAACGAATTTTAGAATCAACATTTATACGTGAATTTAGCTGATTTAGTGGTATAGATAACACATCAGAAAGTGCCTTCCAACGGATTTCAGTAGTTATACCACCATGATTTTTAATTTCTTTTGGATCTGCCCAAATAGCGTTTACTGGTACACTGACTGCAAGAGGACGCCCGAGTCGATCACTTATCATCCCACGGACCGTAGGTACTTGTTGAATACGCAGTGATCGCATATCTCCTTCATGCACTAATTGTTCTTTATTAATAATTTGTAAAAAAATTAATCGTAATAGCACCCCTAGTATAGCTACTACCATCCCACTACACAGTAAGGTAAAACGCCAGCTTACAAAGCTAGTTTTTATCTCTTGACGATTTCGTATCATAATATATGTACTTAATTTATTAATTAAGATTTGACAACAATATTTTCGTGTAAAAAATCTACATGCTGCATATGTAATATTTCTCTAGCAATAGACTCTACACGACTATGGTCTCCTAATACGTTTTCCTCAAGAATTAAATTACGCCATTCGATATCTAGAGCATTTTTTTCTAATACTAGTTTTTCACGCTCAGCAGTTAATCTACGAGTATGATGTGTAATGGTAACTACCATAATCGCTGATACTAGCACTGCTATTAGCAAAATTACTGATAACTTTTCATTACGTAACAAATCACTACCAATAATGTGAATCAAATGGTATCGTTCATTACTAATCATGTCTATAACTTCTCGGCAAAGCGAAGTACAGCACTACGTGCGCGTGGATTTGCTCTGATTTCGAGCACCGATGGCTGTATTTTACCTAATGATTTTAACTTTAACTGGCAATAATTTTGATGCTGCTCTGCGATTTGTTTTTCCGTTAGTGAGATACCTGCTGGTATCTGTGGCGCTTGGCTATATTGGCGAATAAAATTTTTTACCAATCTATCCTCAAGAGAATGAAAGCTTATCACGACTAACTTTCCTCCTATTGCTAGTACGCAAAGCGCACCGTTTAATGCTAATTTAATCTCATTAAGTTCGTTATTAATATATATCCTAATCGCCTGGAAGCTACGAGTAGCTGGATGTTTATGCTTATGACCAAATGGATGAATTTTAGCTATTAGCTTCGCAAGTTCAATAGTACTAGTTATCTGTCGCTTATGATTTTGTTTGAATATAGCCTGAGCAATACGGTTTGCGAACCGTTCTTCACCAAATGTTGCCAACACCCAAGCAATATCTTGTACCGAGGCTTGGGCTAACCACTCGGTCGCAGATTGCCCGCAGGTAGTATCCATACGCATATCTAATGGTCCATCGCGCATAAATGAAAAACCGCGTTCTGGATCTTCTAATTGAGGTGAAGAAACACCAAGATCTAGCAATATTCCGTCTACACGCCCTAACAAACCTAGTTCTATCATATATTCGGTAATTGTAGAAAAATTTCTGTGTACAATCGTAAAACGTGAATCCTCAAGAGCTAAACCCGTAGCTATAGCTACGGGATCACGATCGAGAGCTAGCAGTCGTCCTTGTTTACCTAACTGAGATAAAATTAGATGTGAATGACCTCCTAGGCCGAAAGTACCGTCTATATATACTCCGTCCGCTTTAATGTTAAGAACGTTTACTACTTCGTTTAGTAATACAGGAATATGCTTATATTTCATACTAGATAACGCGTTGTACAATAATTATTGTCGTGCAAGGCGTCCATTTATTGGTAAAAAATGTGTATTACTACGCCAGGGATTTATATCTAATCCTCCCCTACGAGTATATCGTGCATATACTGATAATGTATCAGGTTGGCAAAATTGCATTATATCGGAGAATATTTGCTCTACACACTGTTCATGAAACATATTATGCTGACGAAAAGATATTAAGTATCGTATCAATGCTTCACGATTAATGCGTGTTCCATAATAGCTAATTTGCACTGAACCCCAATCAGGCTGATTGGTAATCAAACAATTTGATTTCAATAGATTACTAACAAGAGTTTCATTTACTTTTTGTCCTACTGCAGCATTAGTAAGCCAGTTATTATTAAAAGTACCGTGGTATTCAATATGTATCTGCTGATTATCGATACACTCACCCTCGAAGTTTAACACTGGCACCTGAGTCCATTCTCTAAGTGAGCATATTTTTACCAGAACATGACTATTTACGCATTTACTTAAATCGATCACTAACGTTTTTTGCAACTCATAGTGAGATAGAAAGCACGTTTGATTAAGGCTATTCAAATAAAGCTTAAGACTTTTAGATTCAATTAAATTATCGCTAGTTGCATCAAAAGCTATTTGACCAATGGCTACCTGTGGCAAACCATGGTTATTCAGCCATGAAAGTTCGTATAATGTCCAGAGATCTGCTCCATGAAACGGCAATGATACAGCAGCTGATAAACCTAGTAATTTACGATGAAGAGTACGCGGTATTACCTGAAGTAATGTGGGATCATAGTAGATACTATACGACGTTGGTTTTCCCAGTGTCAACGCTTGTAGTGATTTATATTGTTGATTATTAAGTATATCTTTACTCATATAAATTTTGTAATAGATTTTCAATAGACAAATAATATATCACTGTGGGTGATGAATTACCCGAGGTAATGAGTCGTCAGCACGTAACGTCATAATTTCACAACCATCTTTTATTACTACCACAGTATGCTCATATTGAGCAGAAAGACTATTATCTTGAGTTTTCACTGTCCAACCATCTTTCATGGTGCGGATACGGTAATTACCAGCATTAACCATTGGTTCTATCGTAAACGCCATACCTGACTGTAGTATGACTCCACAATCATCAGCGTCATAATGTAATACCTGTGGTTCTTCATGAAAGCCTTTGCCAATACCATGCCCGCAATACTCACGCACAACCGAGAAATGTTCAGCCTCTACGAACTGTTGAATAGCTTTGCCAATATTTCGTAAACGAATGCCAGGACGTACCATACGAATAGCTAAGTATAAGCTTTCTTTGGTAACTCTACATAAACGTTCACCAAGAATAGTAGGCTGACCTACAATAAACATTGCTGATGTGTCTCCATGAAAACCATCTTTAATGACTGTCACATCAATATTGATAATATCTCCATTTTTTAGTATTGTCTCATAGCTCGGAATACCATGGCAAACAACTTCATTAACGGAAATACATACTGATTTAGGAAAACCATGATAGCCAAGAGAGGCGGAAATAGCTTGTTGTTTCTCCGTAATGTACTTATAACATAAGATATCAAGTTCTCCGGTACTAATACCAGGTTTGATATATGGTTTGATTACTTCTAACACTTCAGCAGCTAGCTGACCTGCGATACGCATTTTGGTAATATCGTTAAATGTTTTAATAAAAATAGACATGAATAGATCAGTAGTTAGCGCAAAAAAAATTTCTAAGTATAATATACGTGATAGTACCAGCTAAACTTGGTACTGCCAAATCATCATTTACTTTCTCAGAGTCCAAACATTTAGTGGAGTCCGCACTTTATTTATGGTATAAAGCGCGCTTATTGAAGCAATAGGAGCAAAAAAATTTTTAACGGCTAGTTTACTGCTAACTTTGAAGTTAATTATCTTATTTTGAATAAGATAGTATCTTATTACAACAATAGGGTATTTTTATCCTAAAAGCTAGAGTTAGTCGTATGGGATACGTCAGAAGAAAGTATAGTATACCCAAAAACTAAATATATAGAGGTTTTATATGGCAACTGTTTTCATGCATGACATGTTCCAAGCCGGTGTCCACTTTGGTCATCAAACTCGCTACTGGAACCCGAAAATGAAACCGTTTATCTTCGGTGCTCGTAATAAGATTCACATCATAAACTTAGAACAAACTGTACCAATGTTTAATTCAGCTCTAGCTGAACTTAATAAAATTGCCTCACGTAAAGGTAAAATATTATTTGTCGGAACTAAGCGTGCCGCAAGCGAAGCAGTAAAAGAGTCAGCTAATAGCTGCGATCAGTTTTTTGTCAACCATCGTTGGTTAGGTGGCATGTTAACTAACTGGAAAACTGTTCGTCAGTCTATTAAGCGCTTAAAAGAACTAGAAACTCAGTCTGAAGACGGAACTTTAGAGAAGCTCACTAAGAAAGAAGCAATGATGCGTACTCGTAAATTAGAAAAGCTAGAAAAAAGCCTAGGTGGAATTAAGGATATGGGTGGTTTACCAGATGCATTGTTTGTTATTGATGCTCAACATGAACATATTGCTATCAAAGAAGCTAATAATCTAGGTATTCCAGTTTTCGCTGTAGTTGATACGAACGCAGATCCTAATGGTATAGACTTTCTTATTCCGGGTAATGACGACGCTATCCGTGCTATCAATCTATATTTAACTGCTGTAGCAACCTCTATACGCGAAGGTCGTTATCGAGATCCAATGTCAGGAGAAAGTGATCAAGCTTTTCTGCAGTAAGATTCTTTATTTCTCTTCCTAAACCCAAAAACAAAGAGATTAACATCATGGCTGATGTAACCACTGCTTTGGTAAAAGAACTACGTTATCGTACTCATGCTGGACTAATGAAGTGTAAAAAAGCTTTAGTTGAAGCTCATGGAGATATTGAGCTTGCGATCGATAACCTACGTAAATCAGGGCAGGCTACAGCCGCAAAAAAATCAGGTAGCGTAGCTGCTCAAGGCTTAATCGTAATCAAAATTGCTAACAATAGCAAATACGGGGTCATAATCGAACTAAACTGTGAAACTGACTTTGTTGCTCAGGATAAAGCTTTCACTAATTTTGGAAATGAAGTCGTAACAGCTACATTAGATCAAAAAATAATCAAATTAGATGTGTTAAAAGCAAAATTCGAAGAACAGCGCATTGCTCTAGTAAACCAAATGGGTGAAAACATCAACATCCGCCGTATAGGTTTTCTAGAAGGTGATGTATTAGTTTCATATCTACATTACGCTCGTATTGGTGTCATAGTATCTGCTACTAATGCAGAGCCAAATTTAATTAAACAGATTGCTATGCATATCGCAGCAATAAAACCTGAATATGTTAATGCAAATGATATTCCCAGCGATATTATTTCCCGTGAGTATCAAATACAGCTAAATATTGCTATGCAATCTCATAAGTCATATGAAGTTACACAAAAAATAATAGAAGGTCGTATGCGTCAGTTCACTAGAGATATATCTCTAACTGACCAAAATTTTATAATAGATCCCATAAAAACTGTTGGACAGCTGCTAGAAGAGCATAAAGCAAAAATTAACAATTTTATTCGCTTTGAAGTTGGCGAAGGCATCAAAAAAGCGAACATTAACTTCGCTAAGGAAGTATCTGCATTATGCAAATAATTCTACATTGATAAGTTTACCAATGAGTGACTTCGAGACTACTAAAGGAACCTATGATCCATGGATAACAAACCTATCTATCAACGTATCTTGCTAAAATTGAGCGGTGAAGCTTTGCAGGGCATAGAAAGTTTTGGGATCAACACTAGCGCTTTAGCTCGTATAGCTAAGGAAGTTAAAGAATTAGTAAACTTTAGAATTCAGGTTGGTATAGTTATAGGAGGCGGAAACCTATTTCGAGGTGCTGTGCTAACACAGGCAGGTATAAACCGCGTAGTATGCGATCATATGGGAATGTTAGCTACCATAATGAATGGTCTAGCAATACGTAACGCTCTACAACGTACTGACGTCAACACAAGTATTATGTCAGCAATTCCGCTTAATGGAATCTGCGAAAACTATAACCAGGAAAAAGCTATTAATCTACTAGATAATAATAGCGTAGTAATATTCGTAGCTGGAACGGGCAATCCTTTTTTTACTACTGATTCTGCTGCTTGCTTACGTGGCTTAGAAATTAATGCAAATATAGTACTAAAAGCGACTAAAGTAGATGGTGTTTTTTCTGCAGATCCTACAATTCATCCCAATGCTATCTTTTATGATCAATTAAGTTATCATGAAGTACTTAAGCAGGAGCTAAAAATTATGGATTTAGCTGCTTTTACATTAGCACGTGATCATAATATGCCCATTTGTGTTTTTAATATAAACAGGCCTGACGCGCTATTACGAGTTGTTATGGGTAAGAAAGAAGGCACGATGATTACTCATCAGTCGTCAACTGACTCTAGTCAGCCGAGATAATAAAATATAAAAGGTGCACAACGTGATTAATCAAATCCAACAAAATGCTGAGGTACGTATGGCGAAATGCGTTGAAGCATTCAAAAACCATATTAGCAAGTTCCGTACTGGCCGTGCTTCTCCAAGCCTACTAGATAGTATTCAAGTCGAGTATTATGGCTCCATCCAACCTTTGCGTCAGTTAGCTAATATTGTAGCGGAAGATTCGCGCACCCTAGCGATTACGTTGTTTGATTTATCAATGATTACGTCGGTAGAAAAAGCTATCATAGCCTCAGATTTAAATCTGAATCCTTACTTAGCTGGAACAGTTATCCGCGTTCCATTACCAATACTAACTGAAGAACGACGTAGGGATATAATTAAAATAGTTCGCTGTGAAGCCGAACAAGGCAAAGTTTCCGTACGTAATGTGCGACGTGATGCTAACGAGAAGGTCAAGATGCTACTCAAAAGTAAAGCCATAGGTCTAGATGAAGATCGTAGATATCAAGAAGAGATTCAAAAGCTAACCGAAGTTTGGATTAGGAAACTAGATCGCGTACTAGCAGAAAAAGAAAAAGAACTCATAGATTTTTAATTCGCAGACAGTATAAAAACGCCGTAGTGGCCCCTTTTAGTCGCTACGGCGTTTTTTTTATGGTGTATTGTCATAGATTACCATATCGTCGCACATATTTATTAAACATATTTTACGTAGTAGCTAAATAATTTTATGAGGCATTTGACGATTCTAGGCAGTACTGGTTCCATTGGTACCAGTACATTAGCCGTGGTAAAAAATAATCCTGATCAATTCACAGTACGTGCATTGGTAGCAAACGATAATTTGTCTTTAATGACCAAACAATGTTTAGCTTTCCGGCCATCATGGGTAGGTATGGCCGACGAGCGAGCCGCGAGGAAACTCAAAGCTAACTTAGCCCAAGTGCAAATCCCTATTCAGGTCATTTCTGGTACTTCTGCTGCTTGCAAATTAGCAGCACTAGAGGAGGTCGACACGGTTATGGCAGCAATTGTTGGTACCGCTGGTTTATTACCAACCTTATCGGCACTACGTGCTGGTAAACGAGTATTGCTAGCTAATAAGGAGGCATTAGTGACTTGTGGTCGGCTATTTATGAATGAAGTACGCAAGTACAATGCACAGCTGCTGCCAGTAGATAGCGAACATAACGCTATTTTTCAGAGTTTACCGGAACCACTTCAACGTAAGTTAGGATACGCTTCGCTGATTGAATATGGTGTGTCAAGAATTATTCTAACTGGTTCTGGGGGACCATTTCGTAACACTCCGTTATCAGCATTGGCTACCATGACATCAGATCAAGCTTGTGCACATCCAAATTGGTCAATGGGACGCAAAATATCAGTAGACTCAGCTACTATGATGAATAAAGGATTAGAGTATATTGAGGCACGTTGGTTATTTAATGCTTCTGCCGAACAAATTGAAGTACTACTACATCCACAGTCTATAGTGCACTCAATGGTGCGCTATGCTGATGGTAGCGTACTAGCACAGCTAGGATATCCTGATATGCGTATCCCTATAGCTCATGCTATGGCATATCCGACAAGGGTACCTACAGGAGTGATGCCTCTAGACTTTTTACGCCTTGGTACACTTAGTTTTGATAAACCTGATAGTGAACGTTACCCCTGTCTACAGCTTGCTATAGAGGCTAGTAAAAGCGGACAGGCTGCAACAACTGCGCTCAATGCTGCTAACGAAGTTGCGGTTGCTGCTTTTTTAAAAAAAGATATCAGTTTTACCGATATTACTGCTGTAAACCGTCGGGTGCTAGATCAATTAAATTTTACCGAACCAACTAGTGTAGAGGAGGTCTTATTTATTGATCGTCAAGCGCGTAAAAATGCCCGCCTAAGCGTCCGCTATTTCAAACGCTAAATAACTATTACGCTCAAAACTATCAAACCAACTGCTAATTTGTTCGATTATTGGTGAAATGATATAGTCTGCGCTACTAAGACCGTTAATAATCGCGAATTACATCATTAATAAGTCGTATGTAAACACTGATTCTTGACGATTTTGTAGGCCCTGTGTTTCAAAAAGACAATAGTCTCGTATTCTTAATTGAGGAAAGACGTAAACGTGATATTGGCGGAAAATCAATCAGAGACGGAAATGTTTCCGTTTCTATTATCACCCCAGCATGTAGCAATCATTATGGATGGTAATGGTCGCTGGGCGAAGAAGCAGGGCAAATTACGTATCTTCGGTCATCAGGCAGGTGTCAAGTCGGTTCGCCGTGCAGTTAGCTTTGCTGTTAACCATCATTTTAACGCGTTGACGCTGTATGCATTCAGCAGCGAAAATTGGAATCGTCCTACTAAAGAAGTTTCCGCACTCATGGAGCTTTTTATTTGTGCATTAGATAACGAAGTAAAAAGCCTACACAAACATAATATACGGCTAAAAGTTATTGGTGATATAAGTCGTTTCGGTATTAGCTTACAGGAGCGTATCTTTGATTCGGAAGAACTAACCCGGAATAATAACGGTTTAACTCTTAATATTGCAGCTAATTATGGTGGACGTTGGGATATTATTCAAGGCGTAAAACAATTAGCCATTCAAGTGCAAGAAGGTCTCCTACTTCCTGATCAAATAAATGAAGACATATTATGCCGTCATGTTTGTATGAATGAACTAGCACCAGTAGATTTAGTGATCCGTACTGGAGGTGAACACCGCATTAGTAATTTCCTGCTATGGCAGATAGCTTATGCTGAGCTCTTCTTTACCGATGTGTTATGGCCAGATTTTGATGACGTTGTCTTTGAAGGTGCACTAAATGCTTTTGCTCAAAGAGAGCGGCGTTTTGGTGGAACAACGCCTGATGATGTCAAAGCATTCGTAGGGGGGGGGGTTGCTGAAGTATCGCTTGATTACAGCTTTTATTCTCGTACCTACGGTAATTGCCATACTGTTTTTGCTACCGCCAATGTGGTTTAAACTCATTACCTTAGTAGTATGTATGTTCAGTGCCTGGGAATGGGGACAACTTGCTGGATTAACTCCTTGTAGCCAGCGTTTTTGGTTTGTAATTGTATGTGGTCTACTACTTACTATAATTACATTTAATGTGCCTATTTGCTTGCCATTATTTACCGTATGGCAGGTACAGTATATTTTGTGGGCAGCCTTAGTATGGTGGCTCACAGCACTGTTGCTAGTAGTATACTATCCTAGTTCAGCGGTTTTCTGGCGTCGCTCTAACTCACTGCGGTTAGTATTTGGCATATTTACTATACTACCTTTTTTTTATAGCATGATTACTATGCGTTATTATAATTATAATATTAATCCTTTTGCAGGATCTTGGTGGCTATTATATATCATGCTCCTAGTATGGAGCGCTGATTCTGGCGCTTATCTCTTCGGACGTGCTTTAGGCCGTCACAAGTTGGCGCCGAAAATCTCTCCTGGCAAAACTTGGGAAGGGCTAATCAGCGGTCTATTTACATCTGCAATTATTACCTGGGTATTTAAAAGTTATGCACCGCTTCATGCAGCTCCGCTTATATTACTAATCTGCTCTACAGTGGCAGTGCTAGCTTCTATAGTTGGAGATTTGACCGAAAGTATGTTTAAACGTGAAGCAGGTATTAAGGATAGCGGACATATTATTCCAGGGCATGGTGGAATTTTAGATCGTATAGATAGTCTAACTGCTGCCATTCCAGTTTTTGCCTGTCTGATGCTACAGGTTTTTCACGCTATATAAGTTAGAACTGGGAGAGCTTATGTTACATTTTTGTTTAGTGATTTTCGTTTTTATTGTTTCGCTAGGTACTTTAATCATCGTGCATGAATTAGGACATTTTTTGGTAGCCCGTAGTTATGGTGTTACCGTAGAGCGATTCTCTATCGGTTTAGGACCCGTACTTTGGTGCTGGCGTGATAAATATGGTACTCAGTTCGTGATCTCTGCTATTCTTCTAGGCGGTTATGTCAAAATGTTAGAAAAGCATGTGAATATAGTGCCATCTAAATATCTTGATAACAAATTTGATGAAACATTTAATCATAAAACTATCTCGCAACGTGCCATAATTATTACCGCAGGACCAGCTTTTAACTTCATTTTTACCATTATTGCCTATTGGATCGTATTAATGATCGGTATACCAAGTTGCCGGCCTATTATCAGCAGTATCACTCCTAATTCAATTGTTGCCCAGGCAGATATTTCTCCCATAATAGCAATAAAGTCGGTTGACAATATCGAAAAACCTGATTGGAATTCCGTACGTCTGCCACTTCTTGACAAGATAGGTAATAATGCAATTCGCATAGATGTAGCAAAATTAGGCTCTATGTTTTTTGATAGAAAAACGGTTGATTTACACGACTTGAACTTAAATGCCAAATATGAAGATAAAGATATTTTGTTAGCCTTAGGGATAATACCTTGTGATTTACGTATCAAACCTATTATTGCTCAGGTTCAAATAGGTACTGCTGCAGATAAAGCTGGTTTACAAGCTGGCGATAAGATTGTTCAAGTCGATGGTCAGTGGATAAGAGAGTGGGAATGGTTTGTCATGAAAGTACGGGATAATCCTGGACGGAAGTTAGCTGTTATTATCGAACGTCAAGGTAGTGCAATGGAAATTGCTTTGATTCCGGATAGCAAATTAGTAGATCAAAATCAAGTAAAAGGTTTTGCTGGTATCATACCTCAAGCTATAAATTTATCCCCTAAATATCAGACCATACTAAAATTAGGTCCCTTACCTGCATTCACTCAGGCTGTTAAAAACACCTGGCAGCTAATACGATTGACAGCCTCTATATTTAGTAAATTAATCAATGGAGAGATTAAGTTATATACTCTACGCGGTCCTATTGCTATTGCTCAGAATGCAAGTAAATCAGCTGAATATGGATTAATCTACTATATTATTTTTTTAGCATTACTCAGTGTGAATATTGGGATTATGAATTTATTTCCATTACCTATTTTAGATGGTGGGCATCTACTATTATTGGTAATTGAAAAACTAAAAGGTAGTCCAGTATCTCCAATAGTACAAGAATTTAGTTACCGTATTAGTACTATTTTGCTAGTATTATTAATGGGTATAGCCTTTTTTAATGATATATCCAGGCTATGAGAAGATGAAAAAGCGACTTATAGTGTTGCTATTTTTAAGTAGTACTACTATATACAGTGCCGATAGATTTTTAGTAAATAATATTAATTTTGAAGGATTACAACGCATTACTGTAGGTACAGCTTTACTTAGTATGCGGGTACATGTCGGAGACATGGCAACTAATGAAGATATCGGTAATGCTATCCATGCCTTATTTTCGACGGGATACTTTGAAGATGTTCGGGTGCTGCGTAATAGCTATTCATTGATCATACAAGTTAAAGAGCGTCCTATTATTGCTAATATAAGTTTTTCGGGAAATAAATTATTAAATAATGATATATTTAAACATAATTTAAAAGCTTATAATATTGAAGTAGGTGAAGTACTTAATGACACTACCATTTTTCATCTCGAAAAAGCACTGAAAGATTTTTACTATAACACTGGTCAATACAGTAGCAAGGTTCAAGCTATGGTTAAATCCTTGCCATATAATCGCGTAAACTTAAAGTTAGTCTGTAATGAAGGAATATCTACCGAGATTCAGCAGATCAACATAATTGGTAACAAATCTTTTACTACAGCGGAGCTAATCTCACACTTTCAGTTACGTGATAAAGTTTCTTGGTGGAACATAATTGGTAATCGTACATACCAAAAAATGAAATTAGATCAAGATATAGAAGCTTTACGTAGATTTTATCTAAATCGTGGTTACGCACGTTTTAACATTGATTCAACTCAGGTTAATTTGACCCCGGATAAGCATGATCTTTACATTACAATATATATCACAGAAGGTATGCAGTATCAACTATCCGGTACAGTAGTATATGGAAATATGGCCGGCCATGTTACCGAGATTGAACAACTCTCTAAAATGCTACTAGGTGAATATTATAGCATGACTAAAGTAACTCAGATGGAAAAATATATCAAGTTGCTACTAAGACGTTATGGTTATGCATATCCCAAAGTAGTAACTCAGATTGAAATAAATGACTTTGATAAAACGGTAAAATTGCATATCAGAGTAGACTCTGGCATACCATTTTACGTACGTTACATCATTTTTAAAGGCAATCGAATGACCAAAGATTCAGTATTACGCCGGGAAATGCGACAGCTAGAAGGAACTTGGCTTAGTAGAAACCTAGTAGATCAAGGCAAAGAACGTTTAAAAAGTTTAGGTTACTTTGAAAAAGTAGAAACCAAAATAGAACGTATACTCGATTCAAAAGATCTAGTTGATGTAGTTTACTACATCAAAGAACGTAATACTGGCAGTATTAGTGCTGGAGTAGGCTTTGGAACCGAGAGTGGTGTAAGCTTTAAATTTGGTATTCAACAAGATAATTGGCTTGGAACTGGTAACTTAGTAGGAGTCAGTGGTACAAATAACGACCACCATACTAACATCGTACTATCAATGAAAGATCCTTACTTAACTATTGATGGCGTTAGTTTAGCTGGAAAAATATTCTATAATAACTTGAACGCTAATAATGCAGATTTATCTAATTATGATAGAAAAAGTTACGGTATTAGCACCAAGCTTAACTTGCCTATCAAAGAAAATCACTCTTTTAGCTTAGGCATAGATTATGTACATAATAATCTGACTCAGATTAAACCTCAGGTTGCTATATTGCGTTACCTAAAAGGGAATAGTTGGAATAATAAAGTAATCACAAGAAATAAAAACTACACTCATTTGAACTTCTATACTGATGATTTATTTATTAATATAGGTTGGAATTATAATAACTTGAATCATTGCTATTTCCCTACTATTGGATCACGTCTAAGTTTATCTAGTAAAGTTGCAGTACCTAGTTCTGATAATAAATATTATCACATTACCTTTGATGTTAGTAATTACATTTCTTTAAGCAAGGATGATCATTGGGTACTATTAAAACGTGCCCATGCTGGTTATGCAAAAGGTTTATACGGCAAAGAAGTTCCTTTTTACGACAACTTCTATGCCGGTGGGTTTAACACCATGCGCGGCTTTCGATCTAATAGTATTGGTCCTAAAGCTGCTTATTATCACTATAATGCTAATAAACAAAGCGATAGTCATTATCAAGTAGAAAATTCGAACGACACTGTAGGGGGCAACGCCATGGCTATTGCTAGTGCCGAGTTAATTGTACCAACCCCGTTTATAAATAACTACAATATGTTACGTACATCTTTATTTTTAGACACTAGTACGGTGTGGGATACCTTTTGGAAAAAGACATATACTACCGATGTAGCTAGAATTTCTGACTACAGCGATCCTAGTAAGATCCGTATTTCTAGTGGTATATCTCTACAGTGGATGTCACCACTTGGTCCACTAGTATTCTCTTATGCTCAGCCCATTAAAAAACAGAACAGCGATAAGGCAGAGGAGTTCCAGTTTAATATAGGCAAAACGTGGTAATATTATCTGTTTGTAAGAGATATTAGAGTATTTAATTAGCATTGGGAAATTGAGTAAAAAAAAATTTTTGGACTAAGGAGTTTATGGTGAAAAAATGGTTATATGCCGTGGGCCTAATTTTTATACTGGTTACCTCTACTAATGCACAGGCAGCAGATAGAATTGCGGTAGTTAACATTTCCAGCATTTTCCAACAGTCTCCGCAGCGTGCCTTGGTCGCTAAACAGCTAGAACAAGAATTTAAGATACGCGTCACAGAATTACAGTATCTAGAACAAGATCTACAAACACAAATCGAACGTCTACAACGTAATAGCTCCGTTATGAACGCCAATGAGCGTAGTGCACTGGAAAGATCACTACTTGTGCAACGCGAGACGTTTTCCAATAAAGCACAAGCTTTCGAACAGGATAACCATCGTCGTCAAAACGAAGAACGTAATAAAATTATTCTTAGTATTCAAGATGTAGTTAAAAAGATTGCTAGCAAAAAAGGTTATGATGTAGTTATAGATGTAAACGCCGTTGCTTACGCCAGCAACACTAAAGATATTACAGCTGATGTGCTGAAACAGGTATTATAAATTATGTTTTCAATTTTACTAGCGGAGTTAGCACAGCAGTTACATGCACAATTATATGGTGACGGCAATATTGTCATTACCGGCATTGCTTCAATGAGCAGCGCACAAGCTGGTCATATTACTTTTTTAGCAGATAGTCGTTTACGTAAAACACTCTCGTACTGTGAGGCTTCGGCAGTTGTAATCTCCGAAGATGCTCTACCGTTTTGTACCAGCGCAGCGCTAGTCGTAAAAAATCCGTACCTCATCTATGCTCGCATAGCACAGCTTATGGATACTACTCCGCAACCAGCTCATGATATTGCTGCTAGTGCTGTGATTTCTCCTGATGCGATCCTAGGTGAACAAGTTTCGATTGGTGCTAATGTGGTAGTAGAAGCTGGAGTTTTACTAAGCCATGATGTCAAAATTGGACCAGGTTGTTTCGTTGGTAAAAATACCAAAATAGGTGCGGGCACGCGATTATGGGCCAATGTTACTCTATATCATGACATCGATATTGGCGAGAATTGTCTAATTCAGTCTGGTACAGTTATTGGTGCCGACGGTTTTGGCTATACTAATAATCATAACCATTGGGTAAAAATACCCCAGTTAGGTCGTGTCATTATCGGTAACAGCGTAGAGATTGGTGCCTGCACTACTATAGATAGAGGTGCGCTGGATGATACCCGCATCGGTAATGGCGTCATTATTGATAATCAGTGCCATATTGCGCACAACGTCGTAATTGGCGACAATACCGTAGTAGCTGGTGGTGTTATTATGGCTGGTAGTTTAACTATTGGTCGCGACTGTATGATTGGTGGCACTAGCGTTATCAATGGCCATATAACAATTTGCGATCAGGTGACGATTACTGGTATGGGCATGGTCATGCGATCAATCACTAAGTCCGGTGTTTACTCCTCTGGTATTCCATTACAACCGAATCAAACATGGCGTAAAACTACTACTTTAGTGATGAAGATCCGTGATATGCATCAGCGGATGAAAGCTCTTGAACGACAATTAGCACACAAATTCATTGCTAATGTTACATAAACATAATGTGCTTACTATCGTTTTGACTTACTAAGCTATTTTTTTATTCGCAACCAGCTTGTTTGTCTTGCCGGGATTGACGCAGGTAGTATTGTTGATACAACATTTTTCTTATGATAGGAAGAGTATTTTGATTACTGACTCTCATACTCTACATATTGAAGAGATATTAGAACTGTTACCCCACCGCTTTCCATTCCTATTGGTAGACCGCGTACTAGATTTTAAAGAATGGAAGTTTCTATATGCGGTAAAAAACGTCTCTTTCAATGAGCCTTTTTTTCAAGGTCATTTTCCTGGGAAACCAATTTTTCCTGGTGTGTTAATTTTAGAAGCAATGGCACAAGCTACTGGAATATTAGCATTCAAAAGCGCTGGTAAACTAGATCCGGGTGAGCTTTACTATTTTGCTGCCATTGATGAAGCTCGTTTTAAGCGTCCAGTACAACCAGGCGATCAAATGATATTAGAAGTTGAATTTATCAAAGAACGTCGCGGAGTCGCACGCTTTAAAGGTATTGCCAAAGTTGATGGAGAAGTTGCTTGCGAAGCATCAATGATGTGCGCCCGCCGACAGTAAAACTGATGACGTGATCAATAAATCAGCTTGTATACATCCTAGCTCTATTATGGAACATGGTGCTATTATTCATGCTAACGTACGTATTGGTCCTTTCTGCTTGATTGGATCAAAGGTTGAAATTGGCGCACGCACGATACTACAATCTCATGTAGTAGTTAAAAATATTACTACTATAGGTGAAAATAATATAATTTATCAATTTGCATCAATAGGAGAAATCAACCAAGATTTAAAGTATGCTAGCGAACCAACACGAGTAGAAATTGGTAATAGTAACCAGATTAGGGAAACCGTAACTATCCATCGTGGTACAGCACAAGGCGGAGAAGTAACTAGAGTCGGTAACTATAATTTACTTATGATTAATGTACATATCGCTCATGATTGCATCGTGGGCAATCACTGCATTATGGCCAACAATGTAACTCTCGGTGGTCATGTTGCCGTAGATGATTACGCTGTCATACCACCAATGACAGCGTAATCATCAGTTTTGTGTGATTGGTGCTCATGTTATGGTAGGTACTTGTTCAGGTGTCACCCAAGATGTACCACCATTTGTAATTGCTCAGGGTAACCATGCAATACTATTTAGTTTAAATACTAGAGCGTTAAAACGCCGCGGTTTTGATCACACAACATTGCATGCTATTCGCGCGGCATATAAGATTATTTATCGTAGCGGCAAGACACTAAAAGAAGCAAAAGAGGAACTAGAAAGTTCTTTAGTAGAACATAAAATCGTTAATCTTTTCATTAATTTTTTACGACGCTCACAGCGTGGCATTATCCGCTAAGCTAATATGACGTTGCGTCCTATCACTATTGGACTAGTAGCCGGTGAGACCTCCGGTGACATTATTGGTGCAGGTCTTATCCGTGCACTCCGCTGCCATATAACAAGGAATGGAAGCATGGTATGATATGGAAGAGCTAGCTGTCATGGGTTTTGTCGAAGTTATTGAGCGCCTACCAAGGTTGCTGAAAATACGCCGCGATTTGACACGCCGCTTCACTATGTTACAGCCTGATGTTTTTGTAGAGATCGATGCTCCAGATTTTACCATTACGTTAGAAGGCCGTCTTAAGAAGCGCGGTATTCGTACTATTCACTATGTGAGTCCTGCTGTGTGGGCCTGGCGTCAGAAAAGAGTATTTAAGATCGGCCGTGCGACCGATAATATCCTAGCTTTTCTACCGTTTGAAAAACATTTTCATGATAGGTTCAATGTTCCTTGCCAGTTTATAGGTCATACTCTAGCTGATGCAATACTTTAGATCCTGATAAGCAGGCTGTGCGGCGAGAACTAGGTATTCCGCTAGATGTACGCTGTCTAGCTTTGTTACCTGGTAGCCGTCATATGGAGGTCGAAATACTAAGTACTGATTTTCTACGCAGCGCTGAAATATTAAGCCAGCATTTCCCTGGTCTAGAGATTATTGTACCGTTAATAAATCAGGCACGACGCGAGCAGTTTTTACGGATACATAAAAAAGTAGCTCCAGCATTACGCTTACGTTGATTGGATAATCAGGCCATTCAGGCGATGATTGCTGTAGATGCTGCATTGCTAGCATCTAGTACCGCGACGCTAGAGTGCATGCTAGCAAAGTGCCCATTAGCGCGGCGATTAGTAAAATCTCCTTGGGTATCTTTACCAAACCTACTAGCTGGTTGTGAATTAGTAAAAGAACTATTGCAAGAAAATTGCTGTCCAGATAATCTAGCGGCGGTTTTAATGCCGCTATTGAGCAACGATTATCATCGCGCCAGATTACTTACTACCTTCCGCGAGTTGCATCAGCAAATACGCTGTAATGCTGACGAACAAGCTGCGCTCGCTGTTCTCGCGTTAATTAATGATTAAACGGTTAAACTCTATGTAGTCTACAAAAATTAAAACCAATGAGAGAACCACGTTTTATTCACTTACATGTACACAGCGACTATTCCATGATTGATGGATTGATCAAAGTTCATTCATTAGTCGACAAAGCAGTTGAGCTGCAGATGCCCGCGCTAGCTCTTACAGATTTCACTAATATTTGTGGGATCATTAAATTTTATAACATAGCCCACCATGCTGGTATTAAGCCTATTATCGGTGCTGATTTCTTAATGCAAAGTGAGATACTAGGCAATGAACTAACGAAATTGACTATTCTAACTACCAATAACTTTGGCTATCAGTGTTTAACTATGCTTATCTCTCAGGCCTATCAGCGAGGCTATGGTGCAGCTGGTCCTGTGATCGATCGTAACTGGCTTATCCAGCATAATGAAGGCTTAATTATTCTTTCTGGGGCACAGCAAGGTGATATTGGCCAATTATTAATGCGTGGCGAAATGCCACAAGTAAAAAAGTGTGTCGCTTTCTACCAGCGCTATTTTCCACAAAGATATTATCTAGAACTAGTTCGCACTGGTAGACCAAATGAAGAAAGCTATCTGAACGCGGCGATAGAGCTAGCGAAGCACTATGATTTACCAGTAGTTGCTACCAACGACGTACGTTTTCTCAGTCCAGATGATTTCGATGTCCACGAAATTAGAGTTGCGATCCATGATGGATATACTTTGGATAACGCTAAGCGCCCGCGTAACTACAGCTCGCAGCAGTATCTTCGTAGCGAACAAGATATGTGTCAGTTATTTTACGATCTGCCTGAAGCGTTAGCTAATAGCGTGGAAATTGCTCGTCGTTGTAATGTCACTATCCGCCTTGGTGAATATTTTTTACCGCAGTTTCCGACCGGTGATATGTCTACCGAAGACTATTTAATTAAATATTCACGTAAAGGATTAGAAGAGCGACTCACTTTTATTTTCCCAAATTCCAGGCAGCGGAGTGAGAAACGATTACCTTACGATGAAAGACTAGATACAGAACTGCAAGTTATTAATAATATGGGATTTCCAGGCTATTTCCTCATCGTAATGGAATTTATACAATGGTCGAAAGACAACAGTATACCCGTAGGGCCAGGACGTGGATCAGGCGCTGGTTCTCTAGTTGCCTATGCACTTAAAATAACCGATATCGACCCGCTGGCGTTTGATCTACTATTTGAGAGGTTTCTCAATCCTGAACGTGTGTCTATGCCAGACTTTGATGTTGATTTCTGTATGGAAAAAAGAGATCGCGTGATTGATCATGTGGCCGAAACTTATGGTCGTCACGCAGTATCACAGATCATAACTTTCGGTACTATGGCGGCTAAGGCGGTTATCCGCGATGTCGGTAGAGTATTAGGTTACCCTTACCACTTGATAAATAAAATCTCTAAACTCGTGCCATATGATCCAGGAATCATGCTAGAAAAAGCTTTAATGACTGAACCGCAGCTAAAAGCTCTCTATAACTGTGATGAAGATGTCAAGGTGTTAATAGATATGGCGCGGAAGTTAGAGGGGATTATCCGCCACGTGGGTAAACACGCAGGCGGAGTAGTTATTGCACCTACCAAAATTACCGACTTCGCACCACTATACTGTGACGCAGAGGGTAATTATCCAGTTACTCAATTTGATAAGAACGATATAGAGCACGCTGGTTTAATCAAGTTTGATTTTCTCGGCCTACGCACTCTAACCATCATAAACTGGGCTCTAGAAATGATTAACGCTAAGCGCGCACTTCAAGATCTGAATGATCTTAATATTGCTGCAATTCCGTTGGAAGACCAAAAAAGCTTCGAGATGCTGCAATGTGCCGATACTACTGCCGTATTTCAACTCGAATCACGTGGCATGAAAAATCTTATTAAGCGCCTACAGCCAGACTGTTTCGAAGATATAATAGCATTAGTAGCACTATTTCGTCCTGGTCCGCTTCAGTCTGGCATGGTAGATAATTTTATCGATCGTAAACATGGACGTGAAGCAATCTGCTATCCTGATCTGAAGTGGCAACACCAGTCTTTACAACAAGTTTTAGAACCTACCTACGGTATTATTCTTTATCAAGAACAGGTAATGCAGATAGCCCAGATACTTGCAGGATATACACTTAGCGAAGCAGATATGTTACGCCGCGCTATGGGTCAAAAAAAACCTCAAGAAATGGCGAAACAGCGCGCAGTTTTCAAAGCGGGTGCAGAACGAATTGGTATCGACGGTGAGCTCTCAATGAAGATTTTTAATTTGGTAGAAAACTTTGCTGGATATGGTTTTAATAAATCTCACTCTGCAGCTTATGCGCTTGTTTCCTACCAAACGTTATGGCTTAAAGCGCATTATCCGGCCGAATTCATGGCGGCAGCGATGACAGCAGATATAGATCATACAGATAAAGTCGTAGGACTTGTAGAAGAATGTTTACGCATGGGTATTACAGTACTGCCGCCAGATATCAATACAGGTCAGTATCATTTTCATGTAAATGAATATGGAGCGATCGTTTATGGTCTCGGCGCAATTAAAGGCGTAGGTGAGGGGCCGATAGGGGTGATTATAGAAGCCCGAAATCAAGGCGGAGATTTTAACGATTTATTTAATTTGTGTACACGTATACAAATCAAAAAAGTGAACCGACGCGTGCTAGAAAAGCTAATCATATCTGGTGCTTGCGATATACTAGGACCGCACCGCGCGGCACTTATTAACTTGTTAGATGTTGCGTTGAAGACCGCAGATCAGCATGCTAAATTAGAGACCATAGGTCAGATAGATATGTTCGGTGTTCGAGTAGATCAACCGACAATTGAACCTATAACGAAAATATCGGAGAACTATTCTCAGAGCCAAAATGTACTCCCCTGGTCGGAACAGGTTATTTTAAAGGGTGAACGGGAAACGTTGGGATTTTATTTAACAGGTCACCCTATTACACAATACTTATATGAGATAGAATATTATTCTGGAGGAGTACGCTTAAAAGATATACCTTTTATAGCACAAGGTAAAAGACTAACCATAGTTGGTTTAGTTTTATCAGTACGAGTAATAGTAACCAAGCAAGGTAATCGTATTGGTATGTGTACTCTAGATGATCGCACCGGACATTTAGACGTTATTATTTTTACAGATATGCTCGCAAAACACCAAGCTTTATTAGAAAAAGACCGTATTTTGCTTGTCGAGGGAGAAGTTAACTTTGATAAGTTTAACGAAAGTTTTAAGATAATTGCACGTAATATCATGGATATTAACACCGCACGTAAAAAATATGCATGTGCACTTGCTATATCGCTGACTGCTAAACAAATTAATGAACAGTTTTTAAACCATCTTTATTTATCTTTTAAATTACATGTTTTAGGAACTATTCCAGTACATCTTTATTATCATAGTGAAAATGCACGTGTACGGCTTAATTTAGGTGCCACTTGGCGGGTTATGCCAACTGACCATTTACTAAATGATTTACGTACTTTGGTAGGCAATGAACAGGTTCAACTAGAATTTGACTAATAGAGACATACTATGTATGAGTATCCATTTTCTTGATTTTGAACAGCCTATTGCCGATATAGAAGCAAAGATTGACTCGTTGACATCAGTTAGTAGTAAAAATGAAACATGTGATATTAATCTCAATGAAGAGATTCAGCGCTTACGTGAAAAAAGCATAGAACTGACTAGGAAAATTTTTTCGAATCTAAGTACATGGCAGATTGCTCAGTTGGCACGGCATCCCCGTCGACCATACATGCTAGATTATGTACGGTATATCTTTACCGATTTTGACGAACTAGCAGGTGATCGCGCTTATGCCGACGATAAAGCTATCGTCGGCGGATTAGCACGCATAGATTTGCGTCCAGTGATGATAATTGGGCACCAGAAAGGACGGGAAACTAAAGATAAGATCTATCGTAACTTTGGTATGCCAGCCCCAGAAGGTTATCGTAAAGCATTACGCTTAATGGATATGGCTGATCGATTTAGTATACCACTCTTAACATTTATCGATACCCCCGGTGCCTATCCAGGTATCGGTGCGGAGGAGCGTGGTCAGTCCGAAGCTATTGCTACAAATTTACGTGAGATGACTGGCTTACGAGTCCCGATTATTAGTACCGTGATAGGTGAGGGTGGATCTGGTGGAGCATTAGCTATTGGTATTGGGGATAAGGTGAATATGCTTAAATACAGCACTTACTCAGTAATATCGCCAGAAGGCTGTGCGTCTATATTGTGGAAAAACGTTGATAAAGCGCCGCTCGCAGCTGAAGCAATGGGAATCAGCGCTATGCGCCTCAAAGAGCTTGAACTTATTGATAGTATCATACCAGAACCTCTAGGTGGCGCTCATCGCGATGTACCTACGATTGCTGCTTCCTTAAAAAAACAGCTACTGTTTGATCTAGCAGAATTAGATGAAATGAACGAAGAAGAACTACTCAACCGTCGTTATCAACGTATAATGAAATACGGTTATTGTTAAGTTAAGGTATTAGTTTACTCTGTGGCTGAAAAATAATTGGAGTATTAACTTCATGAATCTCAGAAGTTTATGCAATACGTGTAAAGCCCTCGGATAAATCTTTGATCAAATCATCGCTATTTTCTAGCCCGATATGTAGCCGTACTAATGTACCAGTGAAGTCTATACCACCAGCAGGACGAATAGCGGAGAGCTCTTCTGGCTGGTGAGCTAGAATTAATGATTCAAAACCTCCCCAGGAGTAAGCGATACTAAAATATTTGAAATTATTTAGATAATTGGCAAGCTGAGTATCACTCAGCCTCTGTTTAAGAACAAAAGAAAATAGACCACTAGCACCGCTAAAATCGCGTATGAAAACTTCGTGTCCTTTACATCCCGGTAGTGCTGGATGGTTAACCATTGCTACCTCAGAGCGTTGAGTTAGCCAGTGTGCAATACATAGTCCATTTTCCTCATGCTGTTGTAACCGGATACCAAGCGTACGTAATCCCCTCGAAGCCATATAAGCCGTATCAGCATCAACCATTTGTCCCATTAGATATGATTGCTCACGCAACTGATCCCAGCAACGAGCATTAGCCACTGCTGTACCGATCATTCCATCAGAGTGACCAATAATATATTTCGTGCCTGCTTGAATAGAAATATCTACTCCTAAATCTAATGCCTTAAGTAATACTCCAGCTGACCAGGTATTATCAAGCATAATAACAATAGTAGGTTTTTTCACACGTACTGCCTGCACGATGGCAGGAATATCTTGCACCTCCATAGTTATGGAACCCGGTGATTCGAGCATAATAATCTGAGTATTATGCCTAATTAAATCACTGATGCCTGCGCCTATTAGTGGATCAAACCAAGTAGTCGTGATATTCATTTTTCCTAAAATATGCTTGCAGAAGTTTTGGGTTGGTTCATAAGCAGAACTAGTAACTAAAATATGACCACCTGCAGATACAAAAGAAAGAATAGCATGAGTTACCGCCGCTGCTCCGCAAGGATAAAGGGCGCAGCCCGCGCCACTTTCCAACTCTACCATCGCCTGCTGCAGCGCAAAATGGGTTAGAGTACCGCGGCGACCATAAAACAACTCGCCGGAGCTGCGTCCCGCAGCGGCTTGTTTTTGTTTTTGGACTGAATCGAACACTATTGAGGATGCACGTTGTATCACTGTATTAACTGCGCCATGGGTAAATTTTTGGTCTCTACCGACGCTTGTGAGCATTGTTGCTAATTTTTTAGCCATAATGATACGCATTTTGCCTTTATACTTAAATTAATATAGAAGTGTTAGCAACATGAACTTCATTTAACGGTACCATAGTATTGTACCGTATATGCTTTTGTACATAAGATTAGTACTAGAATAGTACTTAAAATAATATAAATTATAAGTATAACATGAAAAGATACTAAACTCATCATAGGAATGCTTCAATGAGCACACTTTTTAAGCTTTTTATTCCGATGAAACCTCCAGCTAATGAAAGAGAACTATTGCGCCGTGCTAAAGCGCTGGCTGGTTTTTCTCTTGGAGAACTAGCTGCGCATGCAACTATAGTTATACCAGACAGCCTTAAGCGATATAAAGGTTGGATCGGTGCATTACTGGAACAATATCTTGGTGCGAGCGCAGGTAATAAGCCTGAGCAAGACTTTGCAGCCATTGGTATTGAATTAAAAACTATTCCAGTAGATAGAAATGGCCGACCGCTAGAAACAACCTTTGTCTGCGTAGCCCCACTTACCGGTAATAGTGGTATGACATGGGAAGTAAGCTATGTCCGCTATAAGTTAGCGCGAGTTTTATGGATCCCAGTAGAGGGACAACGTGAAATACCTTTAGCTCAACGGCGCATCGGTACTCCGCTATTGTGGAGCCCAGATTCACAAGAAGTACTCCAGTTACAGTGCGATTGGGAGGCACTCATGGATCTGATTGTATTAGGTAAAATCAAGCATATTACTGCTAGCCATGGTGAAGTACTACAATTACGGCCAAAAGCTGCTAATAGTAGGTCTTTAACTACAGCTATTGGTGAGTTAGGGCAACCAATTCGAACTATACCGCTAGGTTTTTACCTCAAAAAGAACTTTACTGGTCAGTTACTAGCACGTAATTTTTTAGTATAGTACTGTATACAAATATTAGTTAATAATCATATTTTATACGATGAATTTACAAAAACTAATCTTCAAAAGCAATAGTTTACCGCAATGTGCTAGTATGAAACAATCAAAACATATTGTTATGTTTGTTATGTAATCGAGGCAGTTCGGTGATCGATGATGATGGCTACCGCCCGAATGTTGGTATTGTAATCTGCAATATAGATGGACAGGTATTATGGGCTAGGCGATATAAACAAAACTCTTGGCAATTTCCACAAGGTGGTATTAATACTGGTGAGACTGCTGAACAAGCTATGTACCGTGAATTGTTTGAAGAAGTAGGGTTAAGCCGCAAAGATGTTAGTCTCTTAACTTCAACACGTAATTGGTTACGTTATAAGCTTCCTAAGCGGCTCGTACGCTGGGACACCAAGCCGATATGTATCGGTCAGAAGCAAAAATGGTTTTTGTTACAACTAGTATGTCAGGATGTAGAAATCAATATGCAGCGCGGGGAGATACCAGAATTTGATGGCTGGCGATGGGTTAGCTTTTGGTATCCGGTTCGTCAGGTAGTTTCCTTTAAACGGGACGTGTACCGTAGAGTGATGAAGGAATTTTCTAACGTAGTAATACCGCTACAGTGGCATGATACTGCAACACAAGAGCCGGTTGTGACTTATAAAAGAAAAACAAGTGTTTAATATTATAAAAAAGATATCTCAAGACCAAAAAGTCTATTAATAAGTTATCATACTACTTTATCGAAAAGTAGTCCGTTAAAAAATATTATCTAAATTGTGGTGGTAGTAAATGATCACAAAATATCTATCTTTTCCTCAGATAGACCCGGTTTTGTTTTCTTTGGGTCCAGTTTCTTTGCATTGGTATGGTATGATGTATCTAGTAGGCTTTCTATTTGCCATGTGGATGGGAATGCGATACGTCAACAAGCCTTATAGTGATTGGACAACAAAAGAAGTAGAACATTTGTTGTATATATGTTTTCTTGGTCTCTTTATTGGCGGGCGTATTGGTTATATTATATTTTATAACTTACAGCTATTTTTAAATAATCCACTGTATTTATTTAAAGTATGGGATGGTGGAATGTCATTCCATGGCGGTCTGATTGGTGTTATTACGGTCATTTTTTGGTTCGCAGGCCGCACCAAAAGACATTTTTTCCAAGTATCTGATTTGATAGCACCAATGGTTCCGTTTGGCCTAGGAGTCGGACGATTAGGTAATTTTATTAATGGTGAGCTCTGGGGCAGAGTCACCACTGATACGAGTTGGGCAATGTTATTCCCAGGTTCTAGGAATGCTGATCAAGCACTACTACTTACGAATCCAGAATTAAGATTGCTATTTGAGCAATATGGTATGCTACCTCGTCACCCGTCTCAGTTATATGAAATGATACTTGAAGGTTTAGTGTTATTTATCATTATGAATCTTTTCATTTATAAGCAGCGTCCAATAGGTAGCGTATCTGGCTTGTTCCTCATTTGTTATGGAGTATTCCGCATTATAGTAGAATTTTTCCGCGAACCTGATATTCAATTAGGATTATTGAACGGTATCATGAGTATGGGACAGATTCTTTCTGTGCCAATGATTCTTGCCGGTACCATTATTATCTTCTGGGCTTATTGCCGCCTGACTTAACTGATCAATAACTTTATTAAGTTTTATGAAACAGTATTTAGAATTGATGCGTCTAGTACGCACACAGGGTATATTAAAAAAAGATCGTACTAATACTGGTACATTATCTATTTTCGGTCATCAAATGCGCTTCAATTTACGTCATGGTTTTCCTTTGATCACTACTAAAAAATGCCATCTGCGTTCAATTATCTATGAATTACTCTGGTTCCTTAATGGCGACACTAATGTGAGTTATCTAAGGAAACATAAAGTGACTATTTGGGACGAATGGATAAATGAAAAAGGCGATCTGGGTCCAATTTATGGTCGCCAGTGGCGTGCGTGGGGCACTGCAGACGGACATTACATTGACCAATTAAGCGATGTGATATTTCAATTAAAACATAATCCAGATTCGCGCCGTATTATTGTTTCTGCTTGGAACGTTGGCGAAATTAACCAAATGGCGCTAGCACCATGCCATATAATTTTCCAATTTTATGTTGCTAATAGCATTTTATCATGTCAGCTATATCAACGCTCGTGCGATCTTTTCTTAGGTCTACCGTTTAACATCGCTAGTTACGCGTTACTCATGCATATGATAGCACAACAGTGTCATCTCCAGCTTGGAGAGTTCATCTGGACAGGTGGAGATATCCACCTGTACCGTAACCACCTGGATCAAACAGATCTACAATTAAAACGTAATCCACGATCATTACCACAGCTTATTATTCATCGCCGGCCTAAGTCATTATTTAAATATCAGTTTGAAGATTTCTCTTTGAGCGGTTACGATCCCTATCCTGCCATCAAAGCACCGGTAGCCATCTAAAGAAAATTAGATCGTCTTTGTATAAAAAGAAAGATAGATTATGGCAACTAAGTTACCCATGTTGTTAAGAGTTTATGTTCACTATTTATCATTCTAACCAACTAGATTTGCTAAAAACTCTAACTGCTAGATTAATATCTCACTGTCAGCTACGTGATCCGCTACAACCAGAAGTAATATTGGTGCAGAGCTATGGTATGGCACAGTGGATGCAGATGGAGTTAGCGGTCTCATTTAGTATTGCAGCTAATATTAACTTTTCCTTACCTGCAAGTTTCATCTGGAAAATGTTTACCTGTGTACTACCAGATGTTCCCGCCGAAAGTATGTTCTCTAAGTCAGCAATGACTTGGAGATTAATGACAATCATGCAGCGTTTTTACAATCAACCTAATTTTGATGTGATTGGTGAGTATCTACGTGATGACGTAGATAAGCGCAAACAGTTTCATTTTGCAGCACGTGTTGCAGATCTCTTTGACCAATATCTTGTCTTTCGCCCCGACTGGTTAGAAAGATGGCAGCATGGTAAACTACTGGATAATTTAGGTGAGGATCAACGCTGGCAAGCTAAGCTGTGGCAAGCATTAATCGAAGATATTTCTAGTACAAATATTTTCTTATGGCATCGTGCTAATTTATATCAGTGCTTCATTAATACCCTAATGCAAAGTGCAAAACGTCCACCAGGATTGCCTGATAGGATATTTCTTTGCGGAATTTCTTCACTACCACCTACTTATTTGCAAGCACTACAGGCGCTGGGCAACCATATAGATATTCATTTCATGTTCATAAATCCCTGCCGTTACTACTGGGGAGACATACGTAATAATACGTGTCTCACCCTACCCCTACTACAAGGACACTATCAGACGCTGACACTTAACGACCAAAGAGATCAGCCAACAGGTAATCCTCTATTAGCATCTTGGGGTAAACTAGGCAGAGATACTTTATATATGTTATCTCAGCTAAATAACGTGCAGGAAGTAGAAGCTTTTGTCGAATCATCTGGGAAAGAATGCCTGCTTAGTTTATTACAGCAAGATATACTAGAGGACTATACGGTGTATAGAGTTCACTCTGATATGCCGAATTATACCAAGAGCAAAAGATTGCTACAACTTACAGATCGTTCTCTAAGTATACACCTTTGCCATAGTCCACAGCGAGAAATAGAAGTTTTACACGATAGTCTACTGAATATTATGGCGCTCGAAACATATATTTTACCGCGTGAAGTAATTGTCATGGTTGCTGATATTGATCTTTATACCCCGGCTATTCAGGCAGTATTCGGCAATGCTGTAGCAGATCGTTATCTGCCGTTTGCTATTTCTGATCGTCAAGTAAGACATATCCATCCGGTGTTACCGGTTTTTCTCAGTCTACTTGAACTACCACGTAGTAGATTTACCGCTGAACAAGTATTAGCTCTGCTAGAGATTCCAACGCTAGCAGCCCGTTTCTCGATTAGTAAAGAACATTTGAAGTTATTACGTCAATGGGTAGCAGAATCTGGGATTCGCTGGGGGCTCGATGATGATACCCAGCGTGATCTGATGTTGCCAGCAACTGGTCAACATACCTGGCAGTTTGGTTTAAACCGCATGTTGTTAGGCTATGCGATGGAGAGTAAAAGCGGAGCTTGGCAGGGAATTCTACCTTATGATGAATCAAGCGGACTAATAGCTGAATTGGTAGGCAAGTTGGCGGAACTACTTATGATATTACGCCGCTGGCGCAATAACTTAGCTAAGCCTCGTCAGCTAAAAGAATGGCTAACCTGCGCAAGCGATATAATAAAAGATTTTTTCATCCCGGAAGTTGAGTTCGAAGCGGAAACCGCGCTGGCGATCGTAGTAAATAACTGGCAGCAGATGCTGCAGCTTGGTATCGAAGCAAATTATGATCAACTCGTACCAATTACTATACTATATGATGAACTAATCATACGTCTTAAGAAAGAACGGACAAGCCAACGTTTTCTGGCAGGTCACATAAACTTTTGTACCATTATGCCAATGCGCTCGATTCCTTTTAAAGTAGTTTGTCTGCTCGGAATGAACGACGGTGTATACCCGCATTCTAAGTTACCGGTAGGTTTCGATTTAATTGCACAGCAGCCGCGTTGCGGCGATCGTAATAGGCGCGATGAAGATCGCTATCTTTTTCTTGAAGCATTATTATCTGCCCAACAACGACTATACATCAGTTTTATTGGTAGGGCAATCCAAGATAATACGCCACGCTATCCATCGGTATTGGTTCGTGAGCTAACTGATTATATTGCACAAAGTTTTTATCTCCCCGGTGATGAACAGCTTGACGAAGAAACGAGCGCGATGCATGTGCGGACTCAGTTATGGCAATGGCACAGTCGCATGCCTTTTGCGCCTGAAAATTTTATACCAGGTAGTGAAAATCATAGTTTTGCTAAGGAATGGCTTGGAGCCGCTAAAGTTAAAGCTAGTTGTGATGTTGAGGGCAAGCCACCAAATTTTATTAGGTTACTAAAGGGTAAATCAGAAGATGTGCTGTTGTTAGATAATTTGCATCGTTTTTATAACCATCCAGTACGTGCCTGGTTTCAGCAGAGACTAGCTATTTGGTTTTGCAAAGAACCACAAGATATCGCTGAAGCAGAACCATTTACTATAACTGGTATTAACCGTTATCAGATTAACGAAATACTATTAAAGACACTCATTGAAGAAAAAGACCTTGATGTATTATACCAAAAAGTGCGTGCAGCTGGTCTACTAACTTATGGTGCTTTTGGCAAATTATACTGGACCAAACAGTGCCATAAAATGACGATATTAGCAGATAATATACGTAGATTTCTTCTGCCGGAGCCGCGTAGCCAGGAAGTCATATTAACTATTGGTAACACAGAGCTGACTGGCTGGTTATCGCAAGTGCAAGATAATGGCTTATTACGCTGGCGTCCGAGTTATCTTGCTATGAAAGATGGTTTACAACTATGGATCGAACATCTTGCCTATTGCGCTATGGGCGGTAAGGGTGAAAGCCGTATGTTTGGTACCAATAGTCAGTGGCATTTCTTAGCAGTCTCAGCAGAGGAAGCTCAGAAGTATTTACAAATTATAGTTAATGGTTATTGGCAAGGAATGTCAGAGCCCTTATTTTTACTAAATCGTTCAGGTGGAGCATGGCTTCATTACTGCTTTAACCGTAAAACTAGGACTATAAATTGGGAAGAAAACTGTCAAAGAGAAGCGCGTGATAAAATGATGCAGGCTTGGCAAGGAGATAAATTTTTTCCTGGTGAAAATAGCGATCCCTATTTACAACGGCTAATACGTGAATTTAATGAAAAAGATATTATAGCAACAATTAAAGCGGCAGAGTCTTATTTTCTACCACTGTTAAAGCGTAATATTGCGGATATTATCAAATATGACTCAAAGGAAAATCAATAAGTTTAGCACAACACACAGTCTTATTAACCCAATTACTTTGCCGCTCCAACATAGTTGCTTGATAGAAGCTTCTGCTGGTACCGGAAAAACCTATACTTTAGTTGCACTTTATCTTAGATTGCTACTAGGTCTAGGCGGAGAATCCGCCTACTATCGGCCATTAAGCGTAAAAGAAATTTTATTAGTAACATTTACGGAGGCAATAACCCAAGAGCTACGTTGCCGTATCCGCGAGAATATTCACCGTTTACGTCTGTCCTGTTTTTGTGGCTACAGTAACGATCCACTACTAGCAGCCCTACTAGTACAACTAAAAAATTTGCCACTAGCTGCCCGCCAATTACTTACTGCAGAACAGCAAATAGATGAGGCAGCGATATTTACAATTCATAGTTTTTGCAAGAGGATGCTCAATCATAGCTCGCTAGAATCTGCAGTGCTGTTTCCAAACCATTTTGTAGAAGATGAATCATATTTGCTTCAACAGGTAAGTGCTGACTTCTGGCGGCGTTACTGCTATCCATTACCAGAGACGATAGCGCGAATAATTCAGCAGCAGTGGAAAAGCCCTAATCATCTCCTAATAGAACTCTTGCCTTATCTACATAGCGAAGCGCTAGTTGTCTCTAATCCACTCAATAAAAATAAGTCAATTATTGATTGTCATAACAGCATTATTGCCAAGATTAATGCATTGAAGCAACAATGGAATACTTTTGCACAGCATCTACCTCTGATCCTTAAGAGAAATAATTTAAATAGCTTAGTATATAGTAAAAAAAATCTATTGTGCTGGCTCAAAAAAATAAGTATATGGGCTCATGAACCAACAGTGGATTACGAAATCCCAAAGGAATTAGAACGATTCAAAACTTCGGTACTAAAGAAAAATACTTGCCGGGGAGAACCCCAGCATCATTTATTATTTGAGTCTATAGAAGAATTATACCGTCAACCCTTGTCGCTGCGAGAATTCATTTTGATGTTAGCGCTTGATGAGATACGCCAATCTTTAGCGCAAGAAAAAAAACTACGGGATGAGATTGGATTTGATGATTTACTCAAACGTTTCGAGAGCGCACTAGCTAGCAAGGGAGGCGAAGCTATCGCACAGGCTGTGCGTAGTAGATATCCGGTGGCGATGATTGATGAATTCCAGGATACAGACCCACAGCAATACCGCATATTTAACCGTTTATATGGCGTGTCTACTAGCTCAGTATTATTACTCATTGCTGATCCTAAACAAGCTATTTACTCATTTCGTGGTGCGGATATTTTTACTTATATGCGCGCGCGTGAATTAGTAAAGTATCACTACACACTTGATACTAACTGGCGGTCTGCTCCTGGAATGATAAATGCTGTTAATCAGCTATTCCTATGCTTACCTACGCCATTTATTTTTCGCGATATTCCATTTCAACCAGTAGCTGCTGCAAAGTGTAACGCTAGGTTGCGGTTTTTACTACACAACAAACCACAACCTGCAATGTTATTATGGCTACAAGTAAGTAATGCCGTAGGAGTTAGTGATTACCAAAAGATTATGGCGCGCCAGTGTGCTACCACTGTAAGCGACTGGCTAAGAGCCGCCTCTTCTGGGCTAGCATGGTTGGAAGGAAATCAAAGAAAGCAGCCATTACAGGCATCGGATATTGCGGTTTTGGTACGCGACCGCAACGAAGCAGCACTAATTAGCGATGCACTGACAGTATTATCGATCCAGTCTATTTACCTTTCTAACCTTAATAGTGTGTTTAATACAGCTGAGGCACGTGAAATAATGTGGCTATTACAGGCTGCTTTGGAGCCTGAACAAGACACTAAACTACGCTGCGCTTTAGCTACTAGCTTACTAGGCTGTGACGCTGAGGTTATCGAGGCTTTTAATAGTGATGAGTACTATCGTAATAAATGGATAGCTGAATTTACTACCTACCGTAACATTTGGCTACAGCGCGGCGTTTGGCCTATGTTGCATCATATAATAATTAGAAACAGTATGGCAGAATTATTACTAGCCCGCAGCGGCGGTGAGCGTTGTTTTACAAACGTGTTACATTTAGGTGAGTTATTACAGGAAGTATCGGTACAGCTAGATAATGAATATGCGCTAGTGCGTTGGCTGTCTTCGCAGATTAGATCACCAAATAAGAAGGATAAAAATCAGCAACTGTGGCTAGAAAGCGATAGTCATCTAGTGCAGATTATGACTGTACATAAATCTAAAGGATTAGAGTTTCCACTAGTTATACTTCCGTTTGCTTGTAATTTCCGACAGAAAAAATCGTCGTTATTTCATGATAGACAACAATATCAAGCCTGGTTTGATTTAAGTGCGTCGCCTAATAGTATCAAGCTAACGGAAGAGGAACGTCTAGCAGAAGATTTACGGCTATTGTATGTAGCAGTAACTCGTTCAATTTACCACTGCTGTATCGGCATCGCTCCGCTATTTCATGGTAGTCGTCAAAAAACTGGTACTAGCGATTTGCACTTCAGTGCCTTAGGTTACCTAATACAACAGGGAAATGTTGGTAACGCGATATTTCTACGTAGCCAATTAGAAAAGTTGCGGTATCGTGCAGGAGGAGATATAGCATTATGTGACATTAATAATCCACAATCTTTGCCGCTGACATCTGTACCAGCACAAACTACTAATATCGCTCTGAGGGCACGATCTTGGCAAACTCCTTCATTTGATCTCTGGCGAGTAACCAGTTACACGGGTTTACAACAAAACAGCACATCGGTCATGGTAGATCGACAACCACGGTTTAATGTAGAGCCAGCTGGCAATAACCATAACTACCAGCAGAATATACAGCAACTAACACCACATACTTTCCCATGTGGTGCATTAGCTGGAAAGTTTTTACACAGCCTATTCGAAAATCTAGATTTTACTAAGTCACTAGATAGTAATTGGTTGAGTAGAGAGCTAATGAAAAATTGTCTCGATCAAAGTTGGCTCCCAGTCCTTCAACAGTGGATCAAAAAAGTAGTTACTACGTCGCTTAACGGTACTACGCTGTCACTCAATAGGCTAAATCGCGGGAGTTGTTGTGCTGAGTTACCATTTATACTACCGGTAAATACAGTCGTTAAGGCGCAAGATATGGATAAGTTATGTAAGCATTATGATCTTTTGTCAGCGCGTTGTCCCCCGCTAGATTTTCCACCAGTAAAAGGAATGCTGAAAGGAGTGATTGATCTCGTGTTTTGTTGGCAAGAGCGTTATTACCTGCTGGATTATAAATCTAACTGGCTTGGTCAGGACAATGATGCTTACACCAAGTTGGCCGTAGAGCAGGCAATGATCATACATAGATACGAATTACAATACCAGCTTTATACCCTAGCGCTGCACCGCTATATGCGTCAAAGATTGGTAGATTACGACTATCAACGTAATTTTGGTGGGATTTTTTATCTTTTTCTCCGTGGTGTTAACATTGATTTACCTTGTAATAGTATTTATACGTGTCGGCCAGATGTAGCGCTAATAAATAGATTAGATCAGATGTTTAGCGGCGAAGCATATACTTAAGGTCAATTGAATATTGAACCTAAACCTAAGTATTAATATTAATCAATCATTTCAGCTACAGGTATCTAAATGGAAGAAATTATACTTCAGGCACAAAAGCTATGTTTATGGCGACCGTTAGATATTCAATTTGCTCGTATGGTGGCAGCGCCATCACATTCACCACAGGCATTATTGCTCGCAAGCGCTTGTCTTAGTGCTGATGTAGGGTTAGGGCATGTCTGTCTACCGCTATTACTATTAACACCTAAGAAACTATTCGACGGTCGCTACCCAAAACTAGCGTTACAAGCGTGGCAACAAGTTGGTAGCCTAAAGCTTAAAGCTTGGCAACATTTACTACTAACATCACCATCCGTCAGTGATGGTTCACGCTCAACACCCTTAGTACTAGATAACCAGCGTCTTTATTTGCATCGTATGTGGCGATATGAATGCACAATTGCGTATTTTTTTCAACGGCAGTTTAGACCACGAGTTGTCACTGATGAGAACCGTATTCGTGCCGTACTAAATAGGCTGTTCCCGACCAAAGATCAGATGATTAACTGGCATAAAATTGCTATTGCTGTAGCGCTAATCGACCAAGTAGTGCTGATATCAGGGGGTCCTGGTACCGGTAAAACTACAATTGTGGCTAAATTACTAGCAGCAATATTGCTTCTAAGTGATAACGCGCGTTTGCGCATAATGATAGCTGCCCCAACTGGTAAAGCCGCTGCCCGCTTGAGCGAGTCCCTTGCTCAAGCAATACAAAAGATGCAATTAGATAACAGTTTGCGACAACAGATAGCTTGTCAGGCTATTACTCTACATCGATTGTTAGGTGCGCAACCTAATAGTCAGCGCATGCGCTACCATAATGATAATCAGTTGCATATAGATGTTCTTATTATTGATGAAGCATCAATGGTTGATTTTAGGATGATGGCTAATATTATCGATGCTCTGCCGGCGCACACTAGGGTCATTTTTCTTGGCGATCGCTATCAGTTAGCATCGGTCGAAACCGGAGCAGTATTTAGAGATTTATGTCAATTTGCGAATACTGGTTACAGCGTTCAGCGCTGTCAAGAACTATCCAGGTTGACTGGTTATAGACTCTCTACTAAAAAAAATCACGAGGGTAGGTATGATAGTAGGTATAAAATAGCCGATAGTCTATGTTTATTACGTAAAAGCTACCGTTTTAACTACCATTCTGGTATTAGCCGTTTAGCTCACGCTATTAATGTTGGTGATATACAAAATACTCTAGCGTTACTAAATTCGAAACAATATGCGGACATTCACTATATACCTAGACGAGAGGAACAGGATTACCAAAAGATGATAAATGACTCTATTACTAGCTACTACTACTATTTGAAACTGGTATATGCAGGTGAATCACCACACGCTATCATAGCAAAGTTTAACAATTACCGGTTACTAACCACACTACGTGAAGGTCAATTTGGTGTCTCTGGCTTAAATAGTAGTATTGAGCAAATGTTGATGAACTACGGTCTGATTAAGAAAATAGGCTGCAGTTATGCTGGCCGGCCGATTATAATTCTACATAACGCGCCGTCACTCGGTTTATATAACGGAGATATTGGAATGGTGCTTTCGTCCGGGCAGCATATACTATGTGCGTATTTTATATTGCCTGATAGCAGCATTAAAGCTGTGCCAATAAGCTGTCTCCCGAAACACGAAACTGCTTTTGCCATGACAGTACATAAATCGCAGGGATCAGAGTTTACGCATACAGCGCTGGTACTACCAGACAATATATGCCCAGTATTAACACGTGAGCTTCTATATACTGGAGTGACTAGAGCACGCCAACTCCTTTATATTTATGCTCCTGATAATGGTATCCTAGCTCAGACTATTGCTACTACTATTCAGCGTCGTAGCGGACTAAAAGAACGGTTCTTATCAGAACCTAACAGCTACACACTCTAGCTTTATTAATCTTTTGAACTGAATTGCATTATAATACAGCATTATATGATAATTAAAAGTCAAAGCAAAAAGTAATAGGCTGTACTTGATTTGGTAAAGGACAACGATGACAAAATGAGGATAACAGAGAATGGTTCTTGGTAAACCACAAACTGACCCTACACTAGAATGGTTCTTGTCTCATTGCCATATTCATACGTATCCATCGAAGAGTACGTTGATTTACCAGGGTGAAAAAGCAGATACTCTCTACTACCTTGTGAAGGGTTCAGTGGCGGTGCTGATAAAGGATGAAGAAGGCAAAGAAATGATTCTCTCTTATCTTAATAAAGATAATTTTATTGGTGAGTTAGGATTATTTGAAGAAAGTCAGGAACGTAGCGCTTGGGTGCGAGCAAAAACTGCTTGCGAAATAGCTGAAATATCTTATAAAAAATTCCGACAGCTTATTCAAGTCAATCCGGATATTATTATGCGCCTAGCATCACAGATTGCTAGTCGCCTGCAGGTGACTTCAGAGAAAGTAGGTAATTTAGCTTTCCTTGATGTTACCGAACGCATTGCACATACCTTACTCAATCTTACTAAACAACCAGATGCTATGACTCATCCAGATGGCATGCAAATAAAAATTACCCGCCAGGAGATCGGGCAGATTGTTGGATGTTCGCGGGAGACTGTTGGGCGAATTTTAAAAATGCTTGCAGATAAGAATCTTCTCTATGCTCATGGTAAGACGATTGTCGTCTATGGTACTCGTTAATTTTCTTTAGCATTTTTTCACAGTAAACGGTAACGGTCATATCATTCACGAAATAAAATAACGTTACTTTTATTTTGCTCACGATGAGAGCTACTAGCTGTCTAACAATCACAGCATTAGCAACGTAGTCTCAGAAAGTTTTCTAACAACTTATGTCCTTGTTCACTCATAATACTTTCCGGATGAAACTGTACACCTTTTAGTGCTAGAGAGCGATGTTGGATAGCCATAATTTCATCTTTTTCTCCTGCACGTAAACTCCAGGCTGTAACTTCTAAACAAGGCGGAATACTAGTGGGATCTAGTACTAAAGAATTATAACGTATCACTTTAAGTGGCTGTGCTAGACCAGCGAAGAGTCCTTCTCTCTGGTGCTGAATCAGCGATATTTTGCCATGCATAACTTTATGCGCCTGCACTACCTTCGCACCAAAGACCTGACCAATAGCTTGATGACCAAGGCAAACACCCAGGATAGGCAGTTTGCCGGCAAAGTAACGGATAGCGTGCAATGAAATACCAGCTTCGTCTGGCGTACCGGGACCAGGTGAAATAACTAGTTGCTGTGGTGCTAACTGCTTAATCTCCATAATATTAATGTTATCATGTCGTCTTACCTCTACCTGTGCACCTAATTCAGAAAAATATTGATATAGGTTCCAGGTAAATGAATCATAGTTATCGATTATCAATAGTTTACTCATAAAATGGCCTTTAAATTGGTTACAAAGCGCATAGGATATCTTTCTAAGAGAGGATACAATGTGTTATCTCCCCGTTAATTCTCTATCAAGCAAAGTAATCATTTTATGTCAGATAAAATAAATTTACCCCTAGATAACCAGGTAGAGGGTTTAAAAATGCCACCCCATTCGTTAGAAGCGGAACAGTCAATACTGGGAGGCTTAATGCTAGATAATAAGCGGTGGGATAATGTATCCGAACGTGTAACAACTCCTGATTTTTTTCATCGTCCGCACCGGTTAATTTTCAGAGAAATGCAACGTTTATTAGACATGAGTAAACCGATAGATTTGATAACTCTTTCTGAATCTCTGGAGCAGAAAGGTGAGCTAGACGCTGTGGGTGGTTTTGCCTATCTAGCGGAATTATCGAAAAATACCCCGAGTGTTGCTAATATTTCTGCTTACGCAGATATTGTACGTGAACGTGCTGTGGTACGTGAAATGATAACTGTAGCTCATGAGATAGCAAATGCTGGATATGATCCGCAAGGTCGGAGTAGTGAAAATCTACTAGATTTTGCAGAATCTCGGGTATTCCAGATAGCTGAGAATCGTGCCAACAAAGATGAAGGTCCCAAAAGTATTGACCGTATTCTAGAAGATACCGTGACGCGCATAGAACAGTTGTATCAAAATCCACATAATGGTGTCACTGGTATATCTAGTGGTTACCAGGATCTAGATAAAAAAACGGCTGGTCTCCAGAAGTCTGATTTAATTATCGTTGCTGCGCGACCATCAATGGGAAAAACGACTTTCGCTATGAATATGTGCGAAAACGCTGCGATGACCGAAGCAAAGCCGGTGCTAATTTTTAGCCTCGAGATGTCTGGTGAACAGATTATGATACGTATGCTATCTTCACTATCGCGTGTAGATCAAACACGTATTCGTACTGGTAGGTTAGACGATGAGGATTGGGCACGATTATCTAGTACTATGGGTATTCTACTAGAAAAGCGGAATATGTATATTGATGACTCATCTGGTTTAACACCGACAGAAGTACGTTCCCGTGCACGGCGGGTATTCCGTGAACATAATGGATTAAGTATGATTATGATTGACTACTTACAACTAATGCGTGTACCAGCGCTAGCTGATAATCGTACGTTAGAGATTGCAGAAATATCACGCTCGCTGAAAGCCTTAGCTAAGGAGCTACAGGTACCGGTAGTAGCGCTTTCTCAGCTTAATAGAAGCCTAGAGCAGCGAGCAGATAAGCGACCGGTAAATTCAGACCTACGTGAATCAGGCTCTATAGAACAAGATGCTGACTTAATTATATTTATCTATCGTGACGAAGTTTATCATGATAATAGCGAAATGAAAGGTATCGCTGAAATTATTATTGGTAAACAGCGTAACGGCCCTATTGGTACTGTACGATTAACTTTTAACGAACAGTGGTCGCGTTTTGATAATTATGCTGGTCTACAGGATCTAGATTAGTACAATCTATTTATTTCATAGTTTTATTAATATCTAGTTACTTAGTTATAGCATATAATAGATATAGTAATAGTAAATGATATTAATCATCTCATCCTTATAACACTTAGTATTTGATCAAACTATACTAGAGAAAAATTTTTCTTAAACTCTATCTCCGAAGTTAAACAAAGATCACGAACTCCTCCTAAGAGCTAGTTGTAAGTTCAATTACTCTATGAAATCTTGCTGTCTATAACTGCAAAAAAAACTTTAGTACAATCAAAAACTACTTATCGCATTAGTATATGGGTAGATTGCACACCATATTTGGTTCAATTACTGTCACTTCATCTAATTATGTATTTTTTTACCTTATCCCCCTTGATGCTGGGTAGTGTGACCCCATCTTAATTGGCATCAAACGTTGTTGAACCTGCAAAGTAAACTAACAGCAAAAAATAAATTAACAAGTTTATGAACGCATATTAGGTTGATGATAACAACACATTAAATATTTTTGTGGAGATGTTTAGATGGGAAAAATCATAGGTATTGATTTAGGTACAACTAACTCTTGTATCGCAATTGTAGAAGGTACTAAACCTCGTGTACTAGAAAATAGTGAAGGAGATCGTACAACTCCTTCTATTATTGCTTATACCCAGGATGGTGAGATTCTTGTTGGGCAACCGGCTAAACGTCAGTCTGCTACAAACCCGCAAAATACTCTATTCGCTATTAAGCGTTTAATTGGTCGCCGTTTCCAGGATGAAGAAGTACAGCGCGATGTTAATATTATGCCTTATAAAATAATTGCTGCTGATAACGGGGATGCTTGGTTAGAGATCAAGGGCCAAAAAATGGCGCCGCCGCAGATTTCAGCGGAAATTTTGAAAAAAATGAAAAAAACTGCAGAAGATTATCTGGGTGAATCTATTACTGAAGCAGTCATTACAGTGCCTGCTTACTTTAATGATACACAGCGCCAAGCAACTAAAGATGCTGGTAGGATCGCTGGTCTAGAGGTGAAGCGCATTATCAACGAACCTACCGCTGCAGCTCTAGCCTATGGTTTAGATAAGGAAATAGGCAACCGCACTATCGCTGTCTATGATCTTGGTGGCGGTACCTTCGATATTTCTATTATCGAAATTGATGATGTTGATAGCGAGAAAACATTTGAAGTTTTAGCTACTAATGGCGATACTCATCTAGGTGGTGAAGACTTCGATAGTAGGTTAATCAACTATTTAGTAGATGAGTTTAAGAAAGACCAAGGTATCGATCTACGTAATGATCCACTGGCTATGCAACGTTTAAAAGAAGCAGCTGAGAAAGCAAAGATAGAGCTATCGGCAGCACAACAGACTGATGTAAATCTACCTTATATCACTGCTGACGCTACTGGTCCTAAGCATATGAATCTGAAAGTTACTCGTGCAAAACTTGAGTCTTTAGTAGAAGACTTAGTCCATCGTACTATGGAGCCTTTAAAAGTAGCATTGAAAGATGCCGGTCTATCTATTTCTGATATTAAAGATGTAATATTAGTTGGCGGTCAAACTCGTATGCCGCTCGTGCAGAAGAAAGTAACCGACTTTTTCAGTAAAGAGCCACGGAAAGATGTAAATCCAGACGAAGCAGTAGCTATCGGTGCTGCGGTTCAAGGTGGCGTACTATCTGGCAATGTGAAAGATGTGCTATTGCTGGACGTTACTCCGTTATCACTAGGTATCGAAACCATGGGGGGAGTGATGACGCTGCTGATTGCCAAAAATACTACCATTCCAACCAAGCACAGCCAGGTGTTTTCTACTGCAGAAGACAACCAGTCGGCTGTAACTATTCATGTACTACAGGGCGAACGTAAACGAGCAGGAGATAATAAGTCTCTGGGTCAGTTCAACCTAGACGGTATTACCCCGGCGATGCGAGGTATGCCGCAAATTGAAGTTACGTTCGACATTGATGCCGATGGTATTCTGCATGTGTCAGCTAAGGATAAAAAAAGTGGGCGTGAACAAAAAATTACTATCAAAGCATCCTCTGGTCTAAGCGAAGACGAAATTAAAAAAATGGTGCAGGAGGCAGAAGCAAATGCAGAGTCAGATCGTAAATTTGAAGAGCTAGTACAGACGCGTAATCAGGCTGATAACTTAATGCATAGCACTAGTAAACAATTAGAAGAGCATAGTAATAAGTTATCAAATGAGGACAAAAATCAGATAGAAGATGCAATTAACAATTTGAATATAGCGTTGAAAGATGAAAGCAAAGCTGATATTGAAACTAAAATGCAGGCTTTAATCCAAGTGTCTAGTAAATGTCTTAAATTTACACAACAACGAACCCAGGCAGCAGACGATAATAACGACAATACTAAGATAGATGATGATGTAGTAGACGCTGAATTCGAAGAAGTAAAAGATAAAAAATAATCGCCCCGAACAGGTTGAGTCCTCGCTGCTGTTAGTTAGAAGCTCGAGTATCAAACACAAATCTTTGTTCGTGACAGCATGTTGAGGACCAGAATAAACGATGGCGAAATCAGACTATTATCAGATTTTAGGGGTTTCTAAAAATGCGGACGAGCGTGAAATAAAAAAGGCTTATAAACGCCTCGCAATGAAATTCCACCCAGATCGTAACCCAGGAAATGCTGAAGCTGAAGTAAAATTTAAAGAGATCAAAGAAGCTTACGAAGTATTAACCGATGGGCAAAAGCGCGCAGCTTACGACCAATACGGCCATATGGCTTTTGAACAAGATAGTATGGGCGGTAATGCTGACTTCAGCGATATTTTTGGTGAAGTATTTGGTGATATATTTGGAGGAGGACGTCGGCAACGTGCCAACAGAGGATCTGATTTTCGTTATAACATGGAGCTTACTCTTGAAGAAGCAGTACGCGGAGTTACTCGTGAAATCCGTATCCCAGTATTAGATGAATGTCAAGCATGTCATGGTAATGGTGCGAAGCCAGGTACTTCATCGATAAAGTGTCCTACTTGTCAGGGGCAAGGCCAGGTACAGATACGGCAAGGGTTTTTCGCAGTACAACAAGTATGTCCTACTTGTCATGGACAGGGCAAAGTTGTCAAAGAACCTTGTATTAAATGTAATGGTCACGGTAGGATAAAAAAATCAAAAACACTATCAGTAAAAATTCCTTCAGGTATCGATACTGGTGATCGGATTCGTCTATCTGGTGAAGGCGAAGCAGGAGAGTATGGGGCACAGGCTGGTGATTTGTACGTGCAGGTGCAGGTACGTAAACATCCGATCTTCGAGCGTGAAGAGAATAACCTGTACTGTGAAGTTCCAATAAACTTTGCCATGGCCGCGCTAGGCGGTGAAATTGAAGTACCTACTATTGATGGTAGACTTAAACTTAAAGTACCGCCAGAAACTCAAACCGGCAGAGTTTTTAGAATGCGCGGCAAAGGAGTAAAATCAGTACGTAGCGGTAGCCAAGGTGATTTACTATGCCGTGTAGTAGTAGAGACTCCGGTGAAGTTAAATGAATGGCAAAAGCAGCTCTTACGGGAGCTAGAAGAAAGTTTTGGCGGACCTAGTGGTAATCAAAATAGTCCGCGGCTGAAAAGTTTTCTTGATGGAGTAAAAAAGTTTTTTGATGATTTAACAAGTTAGTTCATCTACATTCTATTGATTTGTGCAATCAGATGAGCTTTATAACGTGCTGCTTTGTTTTTATGGATTAAACCTTTGCTAGCCTGACGATCCACTACAGGTTGCATAGTAGAAAAAGCATTCTGCGCAGCTGCTTTATCTCCAGTAGCAATAGCAGTGTAGACTTTTCTTACGAAAGTTCGCACCATTGAACGTCGGCTAGCATTGTGCTGACGACGTTTTTCAGACTGTATAGCACGTTTTTTAGCTGACTTGATGTTTGCCAAAGTTTAATCTCCTAAACAATTCTCACCAGAAATTTCAAATTATTTGATTATATCAGTCTCAGCAAAAAGAATACAACAGACAAAAAAGTAATTAGTACTGTAATACCCTGCTAGTATTAGAATAGCAAGTTAACCTGAGCTATAATCTGCCGATGTCCACTCTATTGAGCCTAATATGGAGCTGATTCGCGGCATACATAACTTACAGCCACGTCACCATGGCTATGTGCTCACTATTGGCAATTTTGACGGATTTCACCGTGGTCACCAGGCACTCATCACCGCATTACTGGCTGAGGGTCGTCATCGTCGTCTACCAGTTATGGTCATGATTTTCGAACCGCAGCCGCAGGAATATTTTTCTGGTACTAGCGCCCAGGCACGTCTAACTCGTCTGCGAGATAAGGTAAAATACCTAGCTACTGCTGGAGTAGATGCGATATTATGCGTAGCTTTTAATAAAAAATTTTCTGAACTAAGTGCCCATGCGTTTTTATTTGATCTTGTAGTAGATAAGTTAGGAGCACGCTTTATTTGTGTTGGCGATGATTTTCACTTTGGTACTCGCCGCCAGGGTAATTTCACTATGCTACAGCATGCTAGTAACCAGGTTGGTTTTGAGGTCATGCGTATTATTACCTATACAGAAGGTGGGCGACGTATCAGTAGTACCGCTGTACGGAAAGCACTATTACAAGATCGTCTAGTTGAGGCTGAAATGCTGCTAGGTCACCTATACCGTATCTCAGGACGGGTGATTTATGGCGATGCACTAGGACGGACTCTTGGCTTTCCGACAGCTAATATCTCGCTTAAAGGATTACTAGCACCATTGAACGGTGTGTATGCAGTATGGGTATACGGTATAACTAAATCTCCATTGCCGGGAGTAGCTAATCTAGGTACCCGTCCGACAGTAACCGGTAATCGTGAAAGCCAGCAGCATATGGAAGTTCATTTAATTGATGTCACTTTGAACTTATACGGTTGTCATATAGAAATTGTAATATGTGCCAAAGTCCGTAACGAACAATGTTTTGTCTCTTTAGAAGAATTAAAGCAACAAATAGCAAATGATGTAGTGAGTGTTCGTCAATATTTTAAGCTAGGACCGCAACAACCAGCTTTAAAAATAATAAACCGAGAATCAAATGAATGATTATAAAAGTACTCTAAATTTACCAGAAACTAAATTTATGATGCGTGGTAATTTAGCAAAGCGTGAGCCTATAATGCTACAACGTTGGTATAAAGAAAATCTATACCAAACTATTCGCAAAGCGAAAAAGGGCAAACAAATATTTTTGTTACACGACGGTCCACCGTATGCGAACGGTAGTATTCATCTTGGTCACTCTGTTAATAAAATTCTCAAAGATATTATTATTAAGTCAAAAACATTAATGGGCTATGATTCGCCATATGTACCTGGCTGGGACTGCCATGGTCTACCTATTGAGCTTAAAGTAGAACAACTTATTGGCAAACCTGGTGAAAAAATTAGTGCTTCCGAGTTCCTTGTAGCTTGCCGTAGTTACGCAGCTGAGCAAGTAACCAGGCAGAAGAAAGAATTTATCCGCCTGGGTGTACTTGGGGACTGGGAAAACATCTATCTTACAATGAATTTTACCACAGAGGCCAACATTATTCGTGCACTAAGTAAAATAATAGCTAATGGTCACTTATATCAGGGCAATAAACCGGTTCATTGGTGCATCGATTGCCATTCTGCACTAGCAGAAGCAGAAGTCGAATATTACGATTATACGTCGCTCTCCATTGATGTTACTTTTGCCGCGACTGATGCGCATGATATCGCTGTTAGGTTCGGTGTCCCATATTTTGACCAGTCAGTTTCATTTGTAATTTGGACTACCACACCTTGGACAATACCCGCTAATCGAGCTATTTCTGTACATCCAGATTTTGATTATCAATTAGTTGAAGTGAACGGACAAGGGCTAATATTAGCTGCTGATCTAGTTAATAGTGTGCTACAGCGGATCGGTATAACCGACTGGACAATACTTGGCAGCGTCAAAGGACACGTACTGGAGCTACTGCGGTTCCGTCATCCGTTTATGGGTTTTGATATCCCAGTTATTCTCAGCAAACACGTCACCCTAAATACTGGTACTGGGGCCGTTCATACCTCTCCTGGTCATGGTATGGAAGATTATATAATCGGCATTAAGTACGGTCTAGAAGTAGCAAATTTAGTTGGTCCTGACGGTTGCTATCTAACGGGTACTTTTTCATCACTTGATGGTGTACAAGTTTTTCATAGCAATAGCATCATAATAGGTCTACTGCAAGAGAGTCGTACACTCTTACATACAGAAAAACTACAGCATAGTTATCCACATTGCTGGCGCCATAAAACTCCGCTGATATTTCGTGCTACACCACAGTGGTTTATTAGCATGGATCAAAAATTCCTACGTCAAAAGTCGCTCAAAGAAATCAATAAAATAAAATGGATACCTAGCTGGAGCCAAGCGCGCATTTATCATATGGTTGCTAACCGCCAAGACTGGTGCATTTCACGTCAACGAATTTGGGGTGTTCCAATGTCATTATTTGTACATAACGATACTAATACATTACACCCGCAGACTAGCGAAATCATGGAAAAAGTAGCTAAACTAGTTGAGAAATATGGTATCCAGGCTTGGTGGGATCTAGATCTAACAACAATATTAGGTCATGATGCAGCTAATTATCGCAAAATTACTGATACACTAGATGTATGGTTCGATTCTGGTTCGACACACTCATCGGTTGTTGAGGCACGACCAGAATTTTCTGGTAATGATGTAGATATGTATCTAGAAGGAGCCGATCAGCATCGTGGCTGGTTTATGTCATCATTAATGAGCTCCACTGCTATAAAAGGCAGGGCGCCATGTCGACAAGTACTGACCCATGGTTTTACCGTAGATGGTAATGGACGTAAGATGTCTAAATCGGTTGGGAACGTGGTGAGCCCACAGCAAATTGTAGACAAATTAGGTGCAGATATTTTGCGTCTGTGGATAGCTTCTACTGAGTATTCCGATGAAATAGCAATTTCAGATGAAATACTAAAAAGCTCAACTGATACGTATCGTCGTATACGTAATACCGCGCGCTTCTTATTAGCAAATCTAAATGGTTTCGATCCAGCACTACATAGTGTTAGCCCAGATAAAATGATAGTCTTAGATCGGTGGGCAGTCGGTCGTGCACAGGTTGCTCAAAAGCAAATCGTCGCAGCTTACGATAGCTATGATTTTCATAATGTTGTACAACGTATTATGCAATTCTGTTCAGTAGAAATGGGATCTTTCTATCTAGATATCATCAAAGACCGCCAATACACTACTAAATCGGATAGTATTGCCCGACGTAGCTGCCAAACAGCACTTTTTCATATTATCGAAGCACTAGTGCGATGGATCGCTCCGATTATATCGTTTACCGCCGACGAAATATGGGGCTTCATACCGGGAAAACGTTCGCAGTATGTGTTCACGGAAGAGTGGTATCATAACTTGTTAAGATTAGATGCTGTACAGCCAATGAATGATGCTTACTGGGACACATTGCAGCAAGTTCGCAACGATGTTAATCAGGTAATTGAACAGGCACGTACTAATAAACAAATTGGTAGTTCTCTTGAGGCACAAGTCACACTATACTCAGAACCTATTCTTGCCATGCAACTACGTAAACTAGGCGATGAGTTGCACTTTGCATTGCTTACCTCAGCAGCACAGGTGGCTGATTATGCTAATGCTAGCGATGACGCACTTCAGAGCCCAAGAATAAAAGGGCTTAAAATTGCCCTAAATAATGCTATAGGTAAAAAATGCCAGCGTTGTTGGCATTATGAAAAGGATATTGGACAGAATACCGAACATCCTGAAATTTGTGGTCGTTGTTTTACTAATCTAGCCGGCCCGGGCGAAGAGCGTAAGTTTGTCTAATATAATCCATCGTACCTTAATATCAACTGGAATACCCTGGCTTTGGCTAACGCTGATAATTTTAGCAATCGATATCCGTAGCAAGCAGTGGGTTATGACTAATTTTGAGCTAGGAGAATCGGTATCTGTAATACCTTTTATCAATATTTTCTATACCCAGAATCCAGGCGCAGCTTTTAATTTTTTAGCAGATCAAAGTAGCTGGAATCTTTGGGTTTTTACACTGATAGCTGTTATAATATCCGTGATACTGTTGGTCACCATGTATCGTTCAAATTATCGAGCAAGCATCACAAATATTTCTTATGCTATGATTATTGGAGGAGCCTTAGGTAATCTATTCGACCGGATAAAACATGGTGTTGTAATCGATTTTATTGATTTTTATGTTAACAGCTGGCACTGGCCAACTTTTAATATAGCTGATTTAAGTATCTGTCTTGGTGCAGCGATAATAGTACGAAAAAGTTTTTTTCATACTACTAACTACTCAAAAACGCAAGGGTAAAGTAAATATAGAAATTAGGAGACGATTCATGCGTATTCTACTTGCTAACCCACGTGGTTTTTGCGCTGGTGTGGATCGGGCAATCAGTATCGTAGAAAAGGCTATAGAAATTTATGGTGCGCCGATCTACGTACGTCATGAAGTAGTGCACAATCGTTATGTCGTTGACATACTACGCAATCAAGGTGCCATATTTATCGAACATATTTCCCAAGTACCAGATAGGTCTATTCTTATTTTTTCTGCACATGGAGTTTCACAAGCAGTACGTAACGAAGCGCTTACCCGTGATCTGAGGGTTTTCGATGCTACTTGTCCGCTAGTTACGAAAATACATATGAAAGTCGCGCGCGCCAGCCGTAAAGGTACCGAAGCAATTCTTATTGGCCACAATGGTCATCCTGAAGTTGAAGGTACCATGGGACAGTATAATAATGCAGTAGGCGGTATCTATTTAGTAGAATCACCAGAAGATGTTTGGCAACTACAGGTCAAAAATATCGATAATTTGTGCTTTATAACCCAGACGACTCTTTCTATAGATGATACCTCAGCCGTTATCGATGCGCTGCGCCATCGTTTCCCCTCGATCATAGGACCACGTAAAGATGATATTTGCTACGCCACAACTAACCGGCAAGAAGCCGTACGTAATTTAACTATAGCAGCCGATGTTGTGCTAGTAGTAGGTTCAAACAATTCATCTAACTCCAACCGTTTGGCCGAACTAGCACAACGAATTGGTAAACCTACATATTTAATAGATAGTGCTAGCGATATCCAAGAAAGCTGGCTACAGGGAATGAATATTATTGGTGTAACTGCTGGCGCATCAGCTCCTAATATTATTGTCCTTCAAGTGATATCTAGGCTACAGTCGCTAGGCGCTGAGAGTGTAGAAGAGCTTATCGGACGCAAAGAGAATATTATGTTTGAAGTCCCTAGAGATCTAAATATTGGAGTAAAGAAAAAAGCTAATAACATAGCTTGAATGTGTTGATTTTTCCGAATTTGATTGGAGGGGCGATTTTGACAAGATCAGCGCTGTTAGTTCTGGAAAATGGAACCCAATTCTATGGTAAAGCCATTGGAGCAGAAGGTACAACAGTGGGAGAAGTAGTTTTCAACACATCGATGACTGGTTATCAAGAAATTATCACAGATCCTTCTTATTTTAACCAAATTGTGACTTTAACTTATCCTCATATTGGTAATACTGGTACCAATGAAATAGATAACGAATCATTACGTGTACAAGTACAAGGTCTGGTTATCCGTAATTTACCACTTGTTGCTAGCAACTACCGCAGTACTCTGCCCCTATCGGAATATCTAGAGCAAAAAAATGTGATCGGAATTGCCGAAATAGATACCCGTAAATTAACGCGCCTACTACGCGAGGAAGGTACACAAAATGGTTGTATTATCGCCGGTAACATGTTAAATGCGGAGCTAGCGCTACGCAAAGCGCGTGAATTCCCTGGCTTGAATGGTATAGATTTAGCAAAAGAAGTTAGTACAACTGAACAATATAGCTGGACTGAGGGTAGTTGGAACCTTAAGGATAGATTGTCGGTACAATCTGCTAATTTACCATATCATGTTGTCGCCTATGATTACGGTATCAAACGTCATATTATGCGTATGCTGGTTGATCGCGGCTGTAGGCTTACGGTTATACCAGCTCAGACGACAGCGGATACCGTACTAGCAATGAATCCTGACGGTATTTTACTGGGCAATGGACCAGGTGATCCGACACCCTGTGACTATGCTATTACTGCCATCCAAACTTTTCTAACGACTAATATTCCACTATTTGGCATCTGTCTAGGCCATCAGTTACTAGCTATAGCTAGCGGTGCTAAAACGGTAAAAATGAAGTTTGGGCATCATGGTAACAATCATCCTGTTAAGGATTTAATCTCCGGTCGGGTTATGATTACCTCCCAAAACCATAGTTTTGCAGTGAATGAGCATACATTGCCAGATACACTAAGAATTACTCATATATCTCTATTTGACGGTACCCTACAGGGATTACATCGCACTGATAAGCCAGCATTCAGCTTTCAGGGGCATCCAGAAGCTAGCCCAGGGCCACATGATGTCGCATCACTTTTCGATTACTTTATTAAATTAATTATTGCCTATCGTTCTCAGTATCACATAATAAATAAGTAAGAATGCCTACATGCCAAAACGTACCGATATAAAAAGCATCCTGATTATAGGGTCTGGCCCAATAGTGATTGGCCAGGCCTGTGAATTTGATTACTCTGGTGTGCAAGCGTGTAAAGCTTTACGCGAGGAGAGCTACCGAGTAGTCCTGGTGAACTCTAACCCTGCTACAATTATGACAGACCCCGATATAGCTCATGCTACTTACATCGAGCCTATTGACTGGGAAGTAGTACGTAAGATTATTGAAAAAGAGCGACCGGATGCAATGCTCCCAACTATGGGCGGCCAGACAGCACTAAACTGCGCATTAGACTTAGATAGTAAAGGGGTACTCAAAGAGTTTGGAGTAGAGATGATAGGCGCTACCGCGCATGCTATCAAGCAAGCAGAAGATCGCCAGCTTTTTGACAAAGCAATAAAAAAAATAGGTTTGGAAACGCCCCGTTCAGGCTTTGCCAGCAATATGAAAGAAGCACTCGCTGTAGTTGCGAACGTTGGATTCCCTTGCATTATCCGTTCTTCGTTTACGTTAGGTGGCACAGGAAGCGGTATTGCTTACGATAAAAAAAATTTTGAAGCAATTTGTGAACGTGGACTAGATTTTTCTAAGAACGGTAAATTACTAATAGAAGAATCACTCATAGGTTGGAAAGAATATGAAATGGAAGTTGTACGCGATCATAAAGATAATTGCATCATCGTTTGTTCTATTGAAAACATAGATCCTATGGGCATTCATACTGGGGACTCGATCACCGTAGCACCAGCACAGACACTCACTGATAAGGAATATCAGATAATGCGTAATGCTTCTATGGCTGTGTTACGTGAAATTGGCGTAGAAACTGGTGGCTCTAATGTACAGTTTGCTATGCACCCTAAGACTGGACAACTCATTATTATAGAAATGAATCCGCGCGTATCGCGGTCTTCTGCTCTTGCCTCTAAAGCAACTGGATTTCCCATCGCCAAAATAGCCGCAAAGTTAGCGGTAGGCTATAACCTTGATGAACTAATGAATGATATTACCAATAGTAAAACACCTGCTTCGTTTGAACCTTCTCTGGACTATGTAGTAACGAAAATACCAAGATTTAACTTCGATAAATTCTCCGGGACTAATGATCGTCTTACGACACAGATGAAATCTGTTGGCGAAGTGATGGCTATAGGACGCACACAACAGGAGTCGCTACAAAAAGCATTACGTAGCCTAGAAGTAGACATCAAAGGTTTTGATCCGAAAGTAAAATTAGGAGATCCAGAAGCGCTAACAATAATCCAACATGAGCTTCAAAACGCCGGCGGAGAACGTATTTTGTTCGTAGCAGACGCATTCCGCGCTGGTATGTCAGTCGACCATGTTTTTCATCTAACCCATATCGACCGCTGGTTCTTAATACAGATTGAAGAATTGATACAATTAGAAAATCATGTCGCTAAAATGGGTATTACCGTCTTAAAAGCAGATTATCTGCGTCAATTGAAACGCAAAGGATTCGCTGATGCACGTCTCGCAACACTAGTAGGCGTAGAAGAAATAGAAATTCGCAAATTAAGAGAAAATTATAACCTCTATCCCGTCTATAAGCGAGTCGATACTTGCGCTGCTGAGTTTTCGACTAACACTGCTTATATGTATTCTACCTATGATGATGAGTGTGAATCTTATCCCGCTCATGATCGTAAAAAAATCATTGTGTTAGGTGGAGGACCGAATCGTATCGGGCAAGGCACTGAATTTGACTATTGCTGTGTGCATGCACTACTAGCATTACGTGAAGAAGATTATGAACCGATTATGGTTAACTGTAATCCAGAGACAGTATCCACTGATTATGATATTTCAGATAGACTCTATCTTGAGCCTGTGACCTTGGAAAATGTCTTAGATATTGTGCGTATAGAACAGCCTGATGGTGTGATTGTGCAGTATGGTGGACAAACACCACTGAAACTTGCGCGTGCGCTAGAAGCCGCGGGAGTACCAATAATAGGAACTAAACCTGACGCTATTGACCGGGCTGAAAATAGAGAAAGATTCCAGAAAATGATCAATACCCTTGGTTTGAAACAACCGACCAACGCTATTGTGACTAGCATGGATATGGCGGTAGATAAAGCAGCTACTATTGGTTATCCAATCATGGTACGTCCCTCTTATGTACTCGGCGGCCGAGCGATGAAAATAATTTACGACGACATAGATTTGCTTTTATCTTTCCAGAAAGCATTAAGTCTCTCTTCTCATGACACAGAAATACCGGTACTACTAGAGCAATTTATTGATGATGCAATAGAAGTCGATGTAGATGCTATCTGTGACGGCAAAACTGTGTTGATATGTGGCATTATGGAACATATCGAGCAGGCTGGTGTACATTCTGGTGACTCTGCTTGTTCGCTGCCAGCCTGTACCCTAAACCATGAAATTCAAAACAAGATGCGTCGTCAGGTAGAACAACTAGCTTTTGAGCTTCAGGTTATCGGTATGATGAATGTGCAGTTTGCTGTTAAAGATAATGAAGTTTACTTAATTGAAGTTAATCCGCGCGCTGCCCGTACCGTCCCTTTTGTCTCTAAAGCAACGGGAGTAGCACTAGCTAAAGTAGGTACTAAAGTTATGATTGGTAAATCTCTGATTGAGCAAGGCATGACCAATGAGGTGATTCCACCTTACTATTCAGTAAAAGAAGTAGTGATTCCTTTCAATCAATTTTCGGATATAGACCCGATTCTAGGACCAGAAATGCGCTCTACTGGTGAGGTCATGGGAGTTGGTCGCACTTTCGCTGAAGCATTCGCTAAAGCTATGCTTAGTAGTCAGTCCCGCATTAAAAAAAGTGGACGAGTTTTGCTATCGGTAGATGAAAAAAATCAAAACAGAGTCGTTGATCTAGCAATACAACTACTTCAGCATGGCTTCGAGTTAGATGCTACAGAAAGTACCGCGGCAATCCTAATCAACTCCGGGATTCATGTACGTCTAGTAAATACTGTAGATAAAATTAACTCACATCTTCAAATGCAAGAGAGAATGAAAAATGGTGAATATAGTTACATAGTTACTACAACTCCTGGAGGTGAATCTATTGAGTATTTTAAGCTTATGAGGCGCCGTGCTATACAATATAAAGTACATTATAATACTACTATGAATGGTGCTTTTGCTACCGCTATGTCACTTAACGCTAATGTGACAGACAATATTATTTCGATACAAGAGATGCACTCACAAATGATGAATCATTCATATGTGATAGATACTTCTCAAACCTAATATTTCTTATTATTTAATCGATGATTATTAGTTTAATTGCTGCACTAACAACAGATCGTATAATAGGGATACAAAATACCATGCCTTGGTATTTGTCTGACGACCTCACATGGTTTCAATATCATACTCGCAATAAACCGGTGATTATGGGCCGTAAAACTTTTGAATCAATTAATAAGCCTTTATCTGGCCGGCTTAATATCGTGTTGAGCCGTAGTTTGATCAAAGCACTTGAAATAGGAATGATCTGGGTTAATAACCCTCTCCAAGCGCTGACAGCAGCTGGAGATGTAGCGGAGGTAATGGTGATTGGTGGTGCACAAGTATACCACATTTTTCTGGCGCAGGCTACAAGACTTTATCTAACTCATATTGATCTAAAAGTAGAGGGCGATACCTGGTTTCCTCATTATCAACCGGATGATTGGCGGATAACCTTTAGTGAATTCCACGAAGCTAAAGAAAATAATTCCCCTAGTTACTGCTTCGAAATTCTCGAGCGACGCTAATAGAATCTTTCTACGTGTTTTTAATCCCTGTGTAGGGAATACGGATAAATTTTTTATCTTCCCAACATAATAGAGTTAATTCGCCACCCCAACAGCAACCGGTATCCAAGCCGTAAATTCCTTTTGGAGTACCATTTCCCATCAGCGAAGCCCAATGGCCAAAAACAATACTGTATTTTTCTGCAATTGGACTAGGTAGGGTAAACCAGGGGCGTAACGGCTCTGGAGCCTTGTTGGGCATATCCTTACAGATCATATCAAGCTGACCATTAGGAAAGCAGTAGCGCATACGAGTAAAAACATTAGTACTAAACCGTAGCCGTGCTAGGCCACTGAGCTCTTGACTCCAGTTATTAGGCATATCCTCATACATGGTATTTAAAAATAGCGGATAACTATCGCTTCTAAGTATAGCTTCAACTTCCCGGGCGCATTGTAGTGCAGTATCAATGTTCCATTGTGGGGTGATGCCCGCATGGGTCATTACAAGTTTTTTCTGGTTATCCACCTGTAATACCGGTTGGTAACGTAGCCAATTAATCAAATCGTCGGCATCAGATGCTTCTAGTAGTGGTGTAGTACGATCTTTAAATTTATTACGAACAATACCTGCATAGACGGCCAGTAAATGCAAATCATGATTGCCGAGCACAATTCGTACGCTATCACCTAGCCTACGTATCAGACGTAGTACCTCCAGAGAACCTGGTCCACGGGCAACAAGATCTCCGGTCAGCCAAAGTGTATCCATAAACTGATTAAAATTAACTTGTTCTAGAATAGTCTGCAGCTCATAATAACAACCGTGGATATCACCTATTAAGTAAGTAGACATAATTAGTTTATGATCGTAGGAATTGCTAGACGGAAGATAAGGAGAGCAACACGAAAGCTCTGTCCTTCATAATCTAGCATTTCGTAATATCGCTGCATAGTCCCAAGTGGTGTTTCTAGGACCCCACCACTAGTATATTGAAACTTGCCGCTCGCTATAATCAACAGTTGTTCCCCGATCACATCCTTGCTTTGTACTTCTGTTTCCTGACCATAAGCGTTGGTAATCAACAAATAGCGGCCCATAATTTGTAGTGTGATGGTATCTGTAAAAACATAGCGATTTTCTTCTAGTTGAGACTTCATTCTTTGTACCTTAATGCAAATACGGGACGCATTAGTCATCATTGAGGTACTCCTCTTAGAACTTTGAGTCCTTGTAATGTTCAGGAAGGCGCTCTGCTAGCACATTAGCTAAACTACAATACTGCTCAACGCTTAAATTTTCCGCACGTAGCGTGGTCATAAATCCCTGTTTTAACAACTGTTCGACACTGAACAGGTTACCTAAACTATTACGAATAGTCTTCCTACGCTGGTTAAATGCAAGGCGGGTCAAGGTAGATAACTGGTTAATATCTTTAACCAGATAGGGTGGTGTATCGTAAGGCACGAGCCGCACCACTGCTGATTCAACCTTAGGTGCGGGTCTGAAAGACCCTGGGGGAACTTCTAGAACCAAGTTGATCTGACAATAGTATTGAGCTATCACGCTTAACCTACCGTAAGTTTTATTATTAGGGTTAGCTATCAGACGGTTGACCACTTCTTTTTGCAACATAAAGTGCATATCATGAATTACATCAAGATAGCGGAAAAGGCAAAAAATGAGTGGTGTAGAAATGTTATAAGGCAAGTTGCCAAAAATTCTTAACGGATGACCAAGCGACTTTGACAAATCGGCGAAGTTTACCTTCATAGCATCCTGCTGCATGATGTTCAGCTTCTGCTGCATAACAGGATGACTCGCTAAACGTGCAGCCAAATAGCGGTCAAGCTCGATAACCGTCATGGTATCGATATACTCTGCTACTAGTTTGGTCAGTGCACCTAAACCTGGTCCTATCTCAACAATAGCCTGACCAAGTTTCGGATCGATCGCAGCTACGATGGATTCAATAATATCGCTATCCTGCAGAAAGTGTTGACCAAAACATTTACGCGGGAAATGGCCCTGATAATAACGATTATGCATAACGATGTTTTACCATATCTATGGTCATATTAAGAGCATTTTTAATGCTACTTGCTTCTGCAAGTCCTGTACCTGCTAGTTCAAGTGCAGTACCGTGATCAACAGAAGTACGAATAAAAGGTAGACCTAAGGTTATATTAACTGCCCTACCTAATCCTTGGTATTTAAGCACCGTTAAACCTTGATCGTGATACATCGCTAGTACTACATCAGCATACTGTAGATATTTAGGTTGAAAAATAGTATCTGCTGGTAGTGGACCCATAATATTATAACCTTTGGCGCGTAGTGCATCTAACGCTGGTATTATTACGTCAATCTCCTCACGGCCTATATAGCCACCTTCGCCGGCATGCGGATTTAAGCCGCAAACGTAAACCCGCGGCTGCATAATACCTAATTGCTGACGCAAATTATCTACAAGTATGGTAACCACTTCACACAGCATCTGATTGGTAATTGCCCCTGGCACGGCACTAAGTGGTAAATGTGTCGTGGCCAAGGCCACGCGCAGCGAATCCGTTGCCAGCATCATCACCACTCTTGTTATCTGGCTACGTTCGGCGAAAAATTCGGTATGACCACTAAATGGTATACCACACTCGTTAATTATCCCTTTATGTACTGGTCCAGTCAGTAGTGCGGCAAACTCACCGCTAAGGCAGCCGTCACAAGCGCGCGCTAGCGTTGCGACAACATAGTTACTGTTAGCTACATTAAGAACACCTGCAGTTACTATAGCTGGCGCTGGAAGTGCCAGTACGGTCAGTTCACCAGCAGGGTGGATGACAGCTGGTTGATCAGGCTGATAAGGATGAAGTAGCAACGGCGGTAAACCAAGCTGTTGTGCTCGGGCAGTCAGTAAGTAGGGATCAGTACAAATAACTATTTCCACCGGCCACGTCTGCTGAGCTAGTATTGCGACGAGATCGACACCAATCCCAGCGGGTTCGCCAGGAGTGATTACTATACGCGACTTACTACCCATACTTACTCCCCATCGTGGTCAATAATTTTGATATAAGCCGAAGCCAGCTGTTCTTGCATCCAAGTACGTGCCTTTTGATTTAACTTCCGATTTAACAGTAGACGATATGCCTCTTCTTTGTATGTAGTATTATCTACTTGGCGGGTATCTTGTAGTTGAATCAGGTGCCAGCCCTGTGAGGAGTAAACAGGTACGCTGAACTCGCCCTTTTTGAGAGACAATAATACGCCGCGGAATGTCGGAGTAAAGGCGTTCAAGGGATTCCAGCCTAGATCACCTCCCTGGTTCGCCGAACTAATATCTTCTGATATTTGCTTAGCAGCTACGCTGAAGCTGATACGGCCACTCTTGATGTTCTGTATTATCTCAAGCAGTTTGGCGCGGGCTTGATCATCGGTCCTCCTCAACGAGGTACGTAGTAAAATATGGCTAGCATAAACCTCTGTAACTGGAACAGACATATTGTGGTTGTCGCCACGTATATCATTAACTTTTAAGATATGAAAGCCTATATCTGAGTATATAGGGCCAATTACTCTACCTTTTTGCGCTCCCTGTAAGCGTTTAGCAAATACAGTTGGTAATTCTTCTAGTTTTCTCCAAATCATATGTTCTGATTTTAAAATCTGATTATCGGTAGAATATTTGATAGCTAACTGATTGAAATCATAGTTTGTTTTGCTTTGTGCTATAAGAAACATAGCTAGTGCTTTAGCTTTATTAATTTTATATAGTGAAGGGTTATCAGGTAGTGGTATCAAAAGATGACTCAGATCAAATTTAGTGCTGTTACTGTTTTGCGCTGTAATTTGTTGTGCCAGAGTATTTACTTCCTGTGGTAAAATTCTTATACTCCGGCGAATAGCCTCGTTTCGTACTTCTGTTATCAATAGCTCTTGACGAAGCTGCGCACGATAAGTCTCGTAGCTTATACCGTTATAGGCAATACGGCTACGTAACTGAGCTATCGTAAAATTATTCTCGATAGCAATATCGCTAATAACTTGGTCTAACTCAGCATCGGTAATGATAATATCACCCCGCTTTGCCTGTTGTAGAACTATTTTATCTTGAATTAACCGGTTAATAATATACTGACGGAGTGTGGTTTCTTCTAGTTCTAGTAGAGGTATAGATTTCACGTTTAGTTTAACATAATTAAGCAAAGTATTAACATCGCTTTCTAGAATTATGTCATTCTCAACTACGGCGGCAACTTGATCTATCTGAATAACTTGTTGAGCAGATAAAGAAGCGTTTGTGTATACGCACAGAGCAATGCTAGAGATAAGTGTTCTGCCGTTTATCATAAATTTTCCGTTTCAAAAAAAGTACCACAAAAATCTCTACTGATGCTGATAAGGCATCAGCACGGAGCCTATTATGTTTTCTGTTTCTAGACGAGAATTATCATGGTTGCTTAACCCACGTAGTTCAATGTGAAACGATAATATCGTGTCATACTTGCTAGAACTATCTGTATTACTCCAGCCGGTTATTTTATGCTCGTAACCTATATTGACTGTCCAAAGTACTGTATTGCAAGCCAATAAGTTTATCTATCATAGTATCATAATAATATGCTCCTACTAGCGACCAACGGTTAACTAATAGCCACTTTCCAGTTACTCCTACTTGGGAGATCCCCTGCTGATAGCCTGGAAGATAAATATCTTCACGTATTGGCTTGACATACTGTGGGTTGGCGTAACGATAATTAAGCTGCAATACATTATTGTCGTTTTGTTGGTATGCAAGCACTACATCGCCCAGCACGATACTATTAAGACTAGTATCGTACTGCATTCCTCCGTAGACACCCCAATTACTGCTAATGCGCCAGAAACTAGCACCCGCCCATACTACTCTACGAGTCTTAACAGATTTATTCTGAGTACTAATGATATCTTCAGTACGTGGTAGTAAGAAATAATAGACTTTGTCTAAAGATGTGTGAAATGTTTTAACTAAAGCGCTATCAGATATACGAGTTATTATACCTCCTACCAGCTTGTTTGCGGAAGAAATTCGATCTAGACCACTGTAGCTACGGTCCCTGCATAATCCGGCATAGGATATCTGTAGGATGGTGGAGTCGTAAACGCCAATATTGTTTTGGTTCAGGTACTGTAGTCGAGGCTCTAGCGTTTACGTATAATCATGATAAAAATTAATGTTACTATCAAATATTACATTACCGTAGGTTTTGAACTGTGGCATCAAGCGTTTGACGGATTCTTCTAAGTTACGACCTACTTCACTATATTTCTTAATATTTTCCTGTTGATAGGTTGATAGTAAGTGGCAATCAATCAATTTAGCTTCAGTACCAAGATTACCCCAGCTATTAGCGATAATCTTATTATCGCTAATAGCTGCGATTAACGTTGGTGAATTTAGTCGTCTGGCTGATTATTTTAAAATAGAAAGGATCGATATTGTATTTGTCATAGGTAACATTTAACTGCGGTACTGCGCGGTAAGCCCAGTAGTGGGTGTTAAATACTTGAAATTATTTATGGGAAAGGGTGGTATCCCAATTGTTGTCGGTATAACTGATGCTAAACGTCTGGGTTACGTAACTCTCTGTATTATCGCGTATCGCGATACTTCGAGTTTATTGCGTCAAAGTAATAAAAGTCACTGACTTTAGTGTAGTTGATACCAAAGCGCTATTTATTATCTATAAGAGTATTATGCTACCATAATAGTAACGCGATTGTTGCCGCGTTGCTTCATAGTATTGGCATATCCTCGGCCTTGCCGCACTACCATTTGGTAGTTTCCTTGAGAAACATTAGTATCTTTAGTCTTGAGGTTAGACCAGGCTTTCGGCCTTCGGCCTTTTAAAAAGCATCTTGAAAGTGATATTTAACTAAACAAAGTGTTACTACTTTAATATATGGCAAACAATTTGCTACGGTTTTATTGCATTAATATTTACAGATATTTATGGAGTATCCGGATATAGAGGATCAACTACTTGTGAATCTTATGCTCTGCGCGTTGGCGCCGTCGTTCTTTAGGATCGATTAATAATGGCCGATAAATTTCTACCCGGTCACCATCGTGTAATTTTTCCTGAAGTGAGATAATCCTGCTAAAAATACCGACTTTATTGATATTTATCATATCTATTTCTTGCTGCAATGTAAGAATACCTGATGCGTTAATAGCTTGCTCTACTGTACTGCCTTCTGAAAGTAGTAACGATAGCATATACTGATATTCTGGTAGCGCATAAACTACCTGAACTCTAATATTAGGCACTATAAACTTCCTTTGCCCTACGAGTAAATGCCATTACCATGCCGTTAGCCATTTCTTTAAATATTTTACCTAGTGCCATATCAATCAACTTATTTTTGAATTCGAAATTAAGATGTAACTCTACTTGACTCACGTCATCACTAAGTGGAATAAAACGCCAGTCTCCGGCAAATGAACTGAAAGGACCTTCCACAAGATCCATAATAATACTTTTATTTTTATTCATGATATTATGAGTAGTGAACGATTTACTAATGCCTGCTTTAGAAACATTCATTTCAGCTGTCAACTCGCTGCCGTGCTGGGTTAATACCCGACTGGCAATGCATCCTGGGATAAATTCCGAATAGGCACTTATATTATTAACTAAAGCAAACATCTGTTCTGCACTATAGGGAACAATTACTGATCTCGTGATAAGAGGCATAACTTTTCCTGTATCCTGTCATGTTCGATTAATCTAGATATTATTATCTCTATTTTGACGAGATAAAAAGACCGTTTGTTATAATAAACTGCCAAGTTATGCGATGAAACTTTCATGGAACCCTGTTACCCTTAGTGAACTGGATAATATTAGCTAACTTTCTATGAACGAGAATAAAACACATAAATCTAACTTAACCACTATTACGCAAAATAAGCGTGTGTACCACGAATATTTCATTGAAAAAAAGTTTGAAGCAGGACTTTTGTTACAAGGATGGGAAGTCAAATCTCTGCGCGCTGGAAGAGTGCACATCAGCGATAGTTATGTGTTACTAAAAGATAAAGAAGCCTTTTTATTTGGCGCTACTTTTCAGCCACTTATAGTTGCTTCATCTCATATAGTTTGTTATCCTATGCGTACTAGAAAGCTATTGCTCAATAGACGTGAACTTGATTATTTGTTTAGCCAAGTTTATCGTAAAAGTTACACGATTGTAACGCTATCACTTTACTGGAAAAAACACTTAGCTAAGATCCAAGTTGGCGTAGCTAAAGGTAAAACAAGATATGACAAACGTCTTTTACTAAAAGAAAGTGAATGGCTGCTTCATAAAAAACGTATCACAAAATATCTTTATAGGTAATAAAGTTATATACTTACATAAGTATTAGTACTATGGGGCTGATTCTGGATTCGACAGGATTTACGTAACTCTAGGTGCATGCCGAGTTAGGTTATCTCGTAAAACAACCTAAAATAAATAATTGCAAATAACTCGCAATACGAATCTGCTGCATTAGCAGCTTAAATCGGCCTAAACACTGAAGATTCCCTCTCTCCCTAGTCTTCTCTCTTAGAACAGGGGTTAAGAAAGGTCAAACATAAAAGAGATCGCGTTGATATCCTGCCGAGGACTAAAGCGTTAAAAATAAATATTATTAGGCTAGTTTTTCAATAGCGTGTCTGTTCGCAGTTGACAAAACAAAAGTAAAAACAGTACTAAGCATGTAGTACCAATGGTGTAGAAATTCTGGACGCGGGTTCAAATCCCGCCAGCTCCACCATCCTAACCTTACCTTATCAAAATAAAAGCGACACTTGAAAACCAGGGTTAAGAAAAGATACGCGCGGGGTGTAGTCAATGGATTTTTTATGCCAGTCATTTACTTGAGCACCAGCCGCTATAGCAATAGCATGGCCCGCAGCAGTATCCCAAACATTAGTCGGCGTGAAGCGCGGATATATTTGTGCGCGCCCCTCTGCTACAAGGCAAAATTTTAGTGATGACCCAATAGTAATCGTCTTATGCTCTCCTAGTTGCGTCAGGTAATCGTGTAATTTCTGATTGTTACCATGAGAGCGGCTAACCACCACGAGCGGTGGGTTTGATTCTTTAACTGATAGTTCTAACCAATGGTTACTAGCATCTACTTTCCATGCTTTACAATTAGCTGCTGCATATACCATATCCATGGCAGGTGCATATACAACCCCCATTACTGGCTTACTATTTTCTATCAAAGCGATATTTACTGTGAACTCGCCATTATGACGTAGAAACTCTTTCGTGCCATCAAGTGGATCGACTAACCAGAAACAACGCCAATGCTGCCGTAAATCCCAGCCAGGTGGATTTTCCTCCGATAGTATCGGTATATCCGGAGTGAGTTTCTGTAAACCAGAAACTATCACCTGATGTGCGGCGAGATCTGCAGCAGTAACGGGAGATGTATCCTGTTTTTTATTAAAAACCAACGGTTGTTCACTGGTATAGACCTGCATAATAGCCTTTCCTGCCGCGCGAGAAAGTTCAATTATTTGTTTGATCATATTAATTATCTATTAATTTATGCTATTTAGTTTATGCTTCAGCTATCACAACTACATTTATAGTAACTGAAATATCGCTATGAATACGAATACTGACTATATGATTACCAGTAGTACGTAGAACGCCATTAGGAAGACGGACTTCACTTTTGGTGATATTTATACCAGCAGTCGTGATAGCATTAGCAATATCGCGAGTACCGATCGAGCCGAACAATTTACCTTCTTCGCCAGCTTTGGATAAGATGGTGACGCTACCTAGTTTATTAATTTTATCAGCACGAGCTTCAGCAGTACACTTAATCTCAGCTAGTTTCGCTTCTAATTCCACACGACATTTTTCAAAATAATCAACGTTTTTTCTCGTAGCCGGCACAGCTTTCCCTTGTGGTACTAGACAGTTACGAGCATAGCCCGCTTTAACCTTAACTTTTTCACCTAACCTGCCAAGGTTAGAGACATGATCAAGCAAAATTATTTGCATAACCTTATCCTCTTATAATAGTTATTATATATAGTAGTAAACAAACTATAAGCTATAAGTTATTTATGAAGATCAGTGTATGGTAATAGAGATAGGTAGCGTGCACGCTTGATTGCACGGGCCAACTGACGTTGATATTTCGCACGAGTACCTGTAATACGACTTGGTACAATTTTACCGCTTTCGGTTATGTAATTTTTTAGCGTTGTGATGTCTTTGTAATCTATTTCAATAACGCCTTCTGCAGTGAAACGGCAGAACTTGCGACGACGGAAATAACGTGCCATATACTATGTTAGTCTCCAGAATCTATCAAATCAATCTGTTCGGCATGCAAGACCATTTTGCTGAGTCCATTACGTCCTTGATGACTACTGATGAACCCGTGTACGGTAATTTGCTCGCCGATTGTTATACGGTGAGTAATCTGATTTGAGGTTTTTCTACTGATACTGACTACTACTGGTACCCGACACCAGACCTGGCGTACAAAACCAGCTTCCTCCTGCACAGAACGATGCTCAAGCACAAACTGGTAATGTGTGATACCAGATGGACTAACCTTTTTAAGGGGCATCTTGCAAACGGTACCTGACAACATCAGACGGTTAGCCATCACAAATTACTCATTACTTACCTCAGAATATTTTTTTGTTTCTGTAGCTAAATCTTCACGGTATTCATCTTTTGTCTTTACCATTGGAGATGCTTCAGCTACTGCATGCTTAACACGTATTATCATACTGCGGATAACGGCTTCATTAAAGCGGAAAGATTTTTCCAGTTCGTCTATGACTTTCTGTGAAACTTCTAAGTTCATCAGGACATAGTGTGCCTTATGCAGTTTTTTAATGGGATAAGTCAACTGACGACGGCCCCAGTCTTCCAAACGATGAATGGTACCTTGAGCACCGGTAATAACTGTGCTGTAACGTTCAATCATTCCAGAAACTTGTTCGCTTTGGTCAGGATGAACCATCAAAACAATTTCGTAATGACGCATTAAATTGCTCCTTACGGATACAGACTATTTAGCCTCCTGTCAAGGTCAACCGTGGCCTATGGAAGGAAGCAGGCAATCTTTTGTGAAAAACAACGCGCAATTGTACTAATCAGATTTGGTAAAAACAAGGACTAAGGTTGATTATTATGTTACCGTGTCGTGTACTAACGAAGTACTTATAAACTACAGCTACAACTAACCTATTCTTTGTCGGACGACCTCGAAAAGACAAATACCGACCGCTACTGAAACATTAAGCGAAGAGACCGAACCAACCATAGGTATGCGAATAAGCTCATCGCAATGTTCTTTGGTCAAGCGACGCATCCCCTTCCCTTCTGCACCCATAACCAACGCTATCGGTCCGGTGAAGTTTAATTGATTATGATAGAGGTTATGATCGGCCTCAATAGCTGTACCAATAATACATACATGATATTGCTGCAGTAACTGCAATGTACGTACTAGGTTAGTAACGCGAATCAATGGTATTGTTTCTGCAGCGCCACTGGCGACCTTTTTAGCTGTGGCGTTTAAATGTACTGAACGATTGTTTGGAATAATGACTGCATGTACTCCAGCCGCATCGGCACAACGAAGACACGCCCCTAAATTATGAGGATCTGTAACACCATCTAGCACTAGCAATAGCGGTGCTCCATCATGTGGTGCTAGCAGCGTTGGTAGATCTTGTTCCTGAAACTGGGATCTTTGTTGTTGCACGAGTGCCATAATCCCCTGATGTACAGTACCTTCTGCTTGTCTATCTAGCCACTGGCGATTAACTAGCTGGATAATAATATCGGCTTGTTCCAGTTGCTTAATTAGCGATTTGAAGCGCTGGTCATCGCGTTTCTTGAGAATATAAACTTCTCGAAACAATTGGGGAGCACGTTTTAAAAGTGCCTGCACAGCGTGGATGCCATAAATAATTTCGCTCATTCTTTCGTGTGTGTTTATATTGACCGTAGACTATTTTTGTCGGTCAGCTGGCCACGAGGTGCTGCTGGTTTGGCGGCTGACTTTTACTTTTTTGATCGTTACGCCGGGTTGAGATTAGCGAAAAGGTAATTTTTCGCTCACTCATATGTATGGCTTCGACACGAATTCCTACTGCGTCACCAATCCTATAGATTCGACCACCAGACTCGCCTATTAGCCGCTGACCAACATTATCGTAGCGGTAATAATCATTATCTAGTGATGAGACATGTACAAGACCATCGATAAAAAGTTCATTAATACGCACAAAGAAACCGAAGCTAGTTACGTTTGCGATAATTCCATAGAAAACTTCACCTACATGGTCTTGCATAAAATCGCATTTCAGCCAATCAGCTACATTACGGGTAGCTTCATCAGCCCGCCGTTCGCTCATCGAACACTGCTGGCCAATTTGTAGCATATCTTTCGGCTCTGAATGCCAGCCCCCGGTTGGGGTGGAACACCCATCAACTTTTCCGTTTTGCCTACCTAATAGATATTTAATAGCCCGGTGCAATACTAGATCTGAATAACGACGGATAGGTGAAGTAAAATGAGTATAAGCCTGCAAAGCTAAACCGAAATGACCACGATTTTCAGGATCATAAATTGCTTGTTTCATAGATCGTAGCAGCATTGTCCGTAACATTTCATGATCTGTTCTACCAGAGATTCGACTCATGATATCTGCATAATCCTTAGTTTTAGGTTGATCACCACCGCCTAAGGTTAATCCTAGTCCTCCTAGAATGGTACGTAGTGAGGTAATATTATCATTATTGGGTCGATCATGTACGCGATATAGCGCGGGCTCTTTATTTTTATCGATAAAGCGTGCAGCTGCGATATTTGCTAAAATCATACACTCTTCAATGAGTTTATGAGCTTCATTGCGGATAACTGGCTCAATACGTTCAATACGGTGCTCGGCATTAAAAATAAACTTTGCTTCTTCTGTTTCAAAGGATAAACCGCCGCGCTGTATCCGCGCATGCTCCAGCTTTTGATACATAGCATACAATTGGGTAAGCGGCTTCATTAGCTGTGCATAATCAGCACCCAGCTTTTGTTTGCCCTGTAATATCTGCCAGACCTTATTGTAGGTAAGACGTGCTTGGGAATTCATGACTGCTTCATAAAACTTATAGGAAGAAAGTCTGCCATAAGCAGAGATAGTCATTTCGCACACCATACACAACCGGTCTACCTTAGGATTTAACGAACATAAACTGTTGGAAAGTACCTCTGGTAGCATCGGAATAACTTGAGACGGGAAATAAACTGATGTAGAACGGTTGCGGGCTTCAGAATCTAGCGGCGTATGTGGACGTACATAGTAACTGACGTCGGCAATAGCTACCCATAAACGCCATCCCCCGCGTTTTTTCTCACAGTATACTGCATCATCGAAATCACGTGCTTCTTCTCCGTCGATAGTTACTAAAGGTAGCATGCGTAAATCAATACGGCCGTACTTAGCCGATTCAGGTACTTCTTCTGTTAAATTAGCAACCTGTTTTTCTACTTCTAGCGGCCATATATAAGGTAGATCGTGAGTACGTAGCGCAATATCTACGGCCATGCTTGGGTCCATCTTCTCACCTAGTACTTCGACTACCTTACCGATAGCTTTCGTATTACGGTTAGGACGCTGGGTTAATTGAACTACTACCATATAGCCTATATGAGCGTTATGTGTCGCTTCCGACGGAATCAGGATGTCGAAACTAAGACGACTATCATCCGGTACGACAAAGGCACTATGAGCATTTATGCCAAAGCGACCTACGATTTGGTTAGTTTTAGGTACTAGTACTCGTATAATACGAGCGGCGATGCGATTTTTATGGTATTCTCCTTGAGATTGCGCTAAAACTACATCTCCATGAATAGCCATTTTCATCTGTTCGGCGGAAAGATAAAAATCTTCTTTTCTACCATCAACTCGTAGAAAACCAAAACCATCTCTATGGCCAATGACCGTACCACGTAGTAAATTGAGACGTTCTGGTAGAACATAATACTGTTTATGGAGAAAAATTAATTGTCCATCTCGCTCCATGGCGCGCAGGCGCCGACGTAGACCTTCTAATTGTTCTATGTCGCAAAGATTTAGTTCCCGAGCTAAATCCTCACGGCTTATCGGGGTCTCTCGCTTGGCAAGGTGAACAAGGATTAATTCCCTGCTGGGGACTGGAAACTCATATTTTTCTCTCTCTAGCTCCATAAAAGGAGATTTTGACATCGTGCTACCTCCATAATGTCGTAAAAGGGTCACTGTGCAGGTAAGCAAGGTTTAGAAAACAAACCTTGATGTGCTTGGTTTATTTTCTATATGTTATGTAACTTTGTTAGCTATTATACGTTAACGCTAAATAGGTCGCGTAAAATAATAGTATCACGGCGGTCTGGACCTGTTGAGATGATATCAACAGGCACTCCTGTTAGCTCTTCTAGACGTTTAATATAGTTGCGTGCCGCTTCTGGCAAATTTTCTAATGCTTGCATTCCGAAGGTTGTCTCACTCCAGCCCGGTAGAGTTTCATAAATGGGTTCTATACCTTCCCAGTTTTCTGCTGACATCGGTGTAGTCTGCATTATGCAACCATCCGGCATACGATAAGCAGAACATATTTTTACTTCCTTTAGGCCATCTAGTACATCTAGCTTAGTAAGGCAAAAGCCAGATAGGGAGTTGATATGTACAGCGCGGCGGAGAGCTACTGCGTCAAGCCAACCAGTACGACGGCGGCGGCCAGTTGTTGCTCCGAACTCATTACCCTTAATACAAAGAAACTCACCTATTTCTTCAAATAACTCGGTAGGAAATGGGCCAGCACCTACGCGTGTGGAGTAAGCCTTAACAATACCTAACACATACTCTATATAGCGTGGTCCTAGGCCAGAACCAGCAGTTACACAACCTGCTGTAGTATTGGAAGAGGTCACATAGGGGTAAGTACCGTGATCAATATCTAATAGGGTACCCTGAGCACCTTCAAACATCATTACATCGCAACGCTGATAGGCGTTGTATAGTAGCTCGGAGATATCAACTACCATACTGGTCAATATATCAGCCACAGCCATGACATCGTTAAGTACCTTCTGGTAGTTAATTGATTCTACCTTATAGTAATGTACTAACTGAAAGTTATAGTAGTCCACGACATCTTTAAGTTTAACTGCAAAGGATTCTTTTTTGAATAGGTCGCCTACACGTAGTGCCCGTCGCGCTACTTTATCTTCATAGGCAGGACCGATACCACGTCCAGTGGTACCGATAGCGTTGGCGCCACGAGCTTGCTCACGGGCGATATCCATCGCTACATGGTAAGAAAGAAGAAGCGGGCAAGCTTCCGAAATACGCATACGTTCGCGTACTGGGATACCTCGTGCCTCCAACTCATGCATCTCTTTCATTAGAGCTTCCGGCGATAGTACTACGCCATGGGCAATGATACTAATTACATTTTCTCGCAGAATGCCAGAAGGAATTAAATGAAGGATAGTTTTTTCACCATTGATAACCAAAGTATGACCAGCATTGTGTCCTCCCTGATAACGAATCACATATTTCGCCCGTTCAGTCAAGATGTCAACAACTTTACCTTTACCTTCATCACCCCATTGGGTACCAAGCACGACAACGTTATTACTCATATCTTACATTTACCATATTACTTACTTAAAAGTAAATTTTATCATCTGAATTTTATTTTTTCAGTACTTAATTTTAAGGAAAATAGTAGTAAGGTCAAGCGCATTAGTCCTATTCATGAGATATTCATCAGGGTAGACGGTGGCTGCGAATAGTTTTTACAGGTGATTTCATGAATCGCAAAAAATCACTTTCCGGGCTCAGTACCATAAAATTATTATTACCGTTAAAGCTGTTTTCATATGCACGCAAGCTACGGATAAAAGCATAGAAAGCCGGATCTTCGCTAAAAGCTTCCGCATATAATTTAGCAGTCTCTGCATCCGCCTCACCGCGAATAATGAGTGACTGACGCTCAGCTTCTGCCAGAGTTCGTGTCACTTTATAGTCCGCTGTTGCACGTAGTTTTTCCGCTTCTTCCTGGCCCTGCGAACGATGACGACGAGCAACGGCCTCACGTTCAGCACGCATACGCTGATAGATAGCATCAAACACTTCGGTCGGCAAATTGATTTGCTTGATACGCACATCTACGACCTGAATACCCAACGCGGTCATACTATTCGAATTTACTGTAGCTGCAGCAGGTTGCAACCCCTTTGTTTCGCGCTCAACACGTGCTACCGCAGATGCTATCGCATTATCAGTCGCAGTCGATGGTAACTCATCGTCATCGCCAGAGGTACCATGATTAAGCGCTTCCCGTACGTCGGTCATGAGCTGATTACGTGAGTCGGTCACAATACCCTTGACATGCAGCCTACCTAATTCGGAACGTAAGCGATCAGAGAATTTACGTTTGAGTAGCACTTCGGCCTGTGAAACATCACCACCACCAGTAGCAAGATAATAACGACTAAAGTCACTGATACGCCACTTAATATAGGAGTCAACGATGAGATCTTTTTTTTCCATCGTGACAAAGCGATCTGCCTGATTTTCCATAGTTTGAATACGCGCATCTAGGTTTTTTACCGTTTCAATTAAAGGAATCTTAATATGCAAGCCCGGATTATAAATGAGTGGTTTGTGATAGCTATCGCGTAGTACTTTACCGAAGCGCAAAACGATACCACGTTGTCCTTCTTGAACAACGAATAGTGATGCGTACAACATTAAACAAATTATGACCACAATTAGTGTTAAAGGCTTACGCATTAGTTACTATCTCCCTTTGCTGTTGGCATTATCGCGCTGTATATTAGCCTTGCGCTGGTTAATAACTGTCTCACTATCTTTGTTGCCGGCTGTGGGTAACCGCATTAAATTAAACGCATCGCTGTCCTGAACATGTTTGTTATTATCAGTCAAATGATGGCGTAACATATGGTCTAGCGGTAGCATCATTAAGTTATTACTGCTTTTTTCGTTGACTATAATTTTATTAGTGTTGCTTAGCATATGCTCCATAGCATCGATATATAGACGTTCGCGTGTGATTTCTGGTGCAGCCTTATACTCAGGCAACACCTTAGCGAAACGCTGAACTTCACCTTGTGCCTCTAGTATCGTGCGTGCTTTATAAGCACGACCCTCTTCCAAGATGCGCTGCGCTTGACCGTTAGCTCGAGGTTGTACCTCGTTAGCATAAGCTTCTGCTTCGCGAATATATTGTTGTTCGTTTTCGCGCGCAGCGATGGCATCATCAAAAGCTGCTTTTACCTCTTCTGGGGGCCGTGCCGCTTGAAAATTAACGTCTAACAAGGTTAGACCCATATTATATGGTTGAATGGTATCCTCTAGAACACGCTGAGTATCACTGCGTACTACAGTACGGCCTTCCGTAAGAATAAGATCCATCGTATATTTACCGATAACGCCGCGCAAGGCGCTATCGGTAGCCTGACGCAGACTTTCGTCAGCGTCGGTCACGCTAAAAAGATAACGTTCTGGATCCGTAATACGATACTGCACATTCATTTCCACGCGTACTACGTTTTCATCTGAAGTAAGCATTACACCCGAAGCAGCCAATTCTCGTACTGACTCCACATTGACCGGAGTTACTATATCGATAAAGGTCGGCTTCCAGTTCAGGCCTGGATTCACTAGATGGTAAAATTTACCAAAGCGAAGTACCACGCCCCGTTCGGCCTCTTTAATGGTATAAAAACCGCTGCCGGACCAGATTAATATTAATGTTATTAGCACAATATACAGGCTACTTTTCCCAGGCATACCATGATGACCGAATCCGCTTAATTTATGACTTAACTTACGAAAAATCTCATCTAAATTAGCAGAACTATTATAATTTCCATTATTATTATTACTACTTCCCCACGGGTCGCGGTCATGTCCGTGATTACCGGGCTGATTCCACGCCATGTTTTAGCTCCATTTTACGATTGATAAAAATTGCTATGTGGTCGGCTCTAGGTGGTAAGTGCTGATCATAGCTCGTCATGTATGTCATCCACTAGTAGTGATCTCTGTGCCATTGACTATCGTGTTGTTTTCCTTTAATAAAACTAGATGACCAAGTAGTGAGGGCTATTGTTTTGGCTAGTTAGCTTTAAATAGTTAAATTTTAGGATAAAGCTAAAGCACCATTAAATAGCAAAATATAAATTATTCACACGTGCTATTCAGCATCATAATTTTCCGGTACAGGATTATTACCATAATAATAATGACTAGAGCAGCCACTCAGGTTGTTATTGTGATGTGACACAGCGCGCGACGGAACCACAGTTGATATAGCGTGCTTATAAATCATCTGACTGATCGTATTTTTAAGCAAAATGACAAACTGGTCGAAAGACTCAATTTGGCCCTGTAGTTTAATACCATTCACTAAATAAATAGAAACCGGAACGCGTTCCCGACGCAATGCGTTTAAGAACGGATCTTGTAAAGATTGCCCCTTAGCCATTCTATCTTTTCCTTACTTGACTTACTTATAATAAGAACCATGTAGCTTTCAATCAAATAACCGATGTAACAAAGCGCGTTTAGTACTCTTTATTTTGTACTGTACTATCACCTGTGGTTAATAAATCAACCAGTATATGCACCCATCACTTGTAATACTCTGTTAAGAGCTGTGTCAGGTTGCTCACTATCTAGCCAGTTGACAGCTGGCCAACCCCGCAACCAGGTCATTTGGCGCTTGGCAAGCTGTCGTGTTGCAGAAATACTACGAAATACCATATCATCATAATCTGTTTCTCCGGCTAGGTATGACCATATCTGACGGTAGCCAACGCAACGGATGGATGGCATGTCTTGATTCAGATCATTACGTGCAAAAAGCATACTGACTTCATTTTCAAATCCATCATTTAACATCTGATGAAATCGCCGTACGATACGCTGGTGTAGCAAGAAGCGATTAAATGGCACCAGAGCAAATTGATGCACTTGATACTTTAACGCATCACCAGATATTTTATTCATTTCCGTTATAGTGTTACCTGAAACTAAAAAAACTTCTAGTGCTCGGGATACTCTATGTGAATCATTCGGATGAATACGATTTGCAGCTCTAACATCAATTTCTTGTAATTTCCGGTGTAACGCTGCCCATCCTGTAGTTTTGGCCTCATGTTTAATGCGTATACGTATTTCATTATTAGCCTTAGGCAATGGGGATAATCCATTTAGCAATGCTTTGAAGTAAAGCATTGTTCCACCTACAAGCAATGGTATACGTCCTGCTGCGGTTATATCAGCCATTTCATCAAGTGCATGACGGCAAAAATCTGCAGTTGAATATGGTTCTGCTGGATCGCAGATATTGATCAGCCTGTGTGGTGCCTGCGTCAGTACATAACTGTCTGGCTTCGCAGTACCAATATCCATGCCGCGATAAATCAGCGCTGAATCAACACTGATAATTTCAACCGGTAACTGCTGGTATAGTTTAACCGCTAATGCAGTTTTACCAGATGCTGTTGGTCCCATAAGAAATATAGCTATAGGTAGGCGACTGCAATGCTTAGTCATAGTTCAAGGCTTTTATGGCAGTTTCAATATTAAGTGTAACCATAAGTCCATTAGGGGGTTTGTTCACCCAATGTGGACAAAGTCGCTCTATTTCTGCGATTAATGGTATCGCTCTGGAATAGCTCCATATAGTCACTTCATCATTGATCCTGCGTGCTAACCAAGCAGCAACTTTATGATATGTTACGGATGCTTCACTACTAAGGTAGCCTAACAGTTCTGGAATCAAGTTTTGTAGATTTTTTTTTCTTAATAATTGCAAAGGTACTGCATTAAGTATTGCCTGATGCTCGTTAGATTGCAGTAAAATCCCCATGTTTTGCAAAAATATCCTATGGTGATGAAGCGCAGCAGCTTCGCAAGGGCGTAATATCATACGTAGTGGAATGAGTAGCGGCTGAGCTAGCAGAGTATTGTCTTCTGGCATTAATTGACGCTCAGTGAGATAGCGTTCCGCGAATGGCAGTGATAATAAGGACAATCCATTAGCTGATTCTAACAGCGCATAGGAAGGAGAGCAAAAAGTTAGTACTCTACCGAAACTATATGGATCGTAGCAGGTTTGTGCCGCCAGGGGCGGTACTTCTTGTAGCTTTAGTTCATTAGAGTCTTTTGCGCAAGCCGAATAATTGACTGACTTATTCTCCTTACTCAGTAGAATAACATGAGGTTGAGCTGTTTTCACACCTTGCTGTCTAGCGGAACGGACAGGTAGATTATGTTGCAAAACAGTAATGACCGCCTGATAAATCAAATGGTGCACCTGTCTTGCTTGATGAAATCGCACCTCTTTTTTAGCTGGATGAACATTGATATCCACTTGTTTAGGGTTAATTACGATAAATATAACAAAAGCTGGTTGCCGCATCCCTACCAACTGCTCCTGGTAGGCCTGGCGGATAGCGTGGTTAATTAGCTTATCTCGTATCATACGTTGGTTGACGTAACTGTATTGCATTTCCGGCAAATCTTCGCCGCGAGGATCTTCAGCCCAACCCTGAATAGTCAAATCGCTATGCTGCCAGGACACTGCTAGTGCACGCTTGACAAAAGCGGTTCCACACAAACGACTGAGTCGCTGCGAATATTTACTAGGTTCTATGACAGCGCGGTATTGCTGTACAGTTTTATCGTTATGTTGTAGAATAAATGTTACGTCGAATCGCGCAAGTGCTATTCGGCGAATAACCTCTTCAATATGCTTGAACTCAGTAGTTTCAGCACGCATGAACTTACGTCTAGCTGGTGTATTATAAAATAGATCTACAACTTCCACTGTGGTCCCTATCGGATGTGCAGCCGGTTTAATAGTAACAGTTTTATCGTATTTTTCGGCGTATGCCTGCCAAGCTTCATTTTGCCCTGTAGTACGTGAAGTAATAGTCAGGCGAGCTACCGAGCTAACACTAGCTAGGGCTTCACCACGAAATCCCATGCTCGTTATACAATCTAAATCTTCCATGCTAGATATTTTGCTGGTAGCATGGCGGGCAATAGCTAGTGCTAGTTCCTCTTTACTGATACCGCTGCCGTTGTCACGGATGCGTATTGTTTTAGCTCCACCACGTTCTACCTTAATATCGATACGCGTAGCGCCAGCATCTAGGCTATTTTCTACCAATTCTTTTACTACCGACGCAGGCCGTTCTACTACTTCACCGGCTGCTATTTGGTTGACTAATTGTGGCGACAGTATCTGAATGGGCATAGCAACTAGTTCCTTTTGTGTGTGTAATACAAGCTAAATAGTGCACAGGTAGAGAGCTTACTTACTTTTGCTAACATATGGTAACGGCACCTAATAGATCTCAAACAGCACCGTACGCCGGCAAACGATAAGTTGTAGAGCTAAAGTTCTGTAGTCTTTGTTCCTTGAAACTAGTTTGTCGTAAAGGATGCGCTATAAAATAAGCACGTAATCCCAGATGTAGGGCGTGAGCTATTTTTTCCTGATAAGCATTGCTGCCTAGTAGTTGCTCTTCTAGCATATTACTTATAAAACCTATTTCCACTAGTAATGATGGAATATCCGGAGAACGTAGTACTCCAAGGCTGGCATGTTCAGGCAGGTTTTTATGTAACGTGCCTATATTTTTTAATTGCCGCAGTACTTTCATAGCAATGTCATAACTTACCCGTTGTGAATGACAAAACTGTAAATCTAAGACAACTTGGCTGAAGTAGGGATCGGTCTTACTATTGGCTAGTAAATTACCTGCGCCGCCTAGTAGTTCCGATTGTTTCTCGTATTGTTCCAACCAATTAGCCATTTCGCTATTAGCACGTCGATTAGATAGTACCCAGACCGAAGCTCCACTAGCGCGGCGGTTGGGCGCTGCATCAGCATGTATGGATACTAGCACGCTTGCTCCATGTTTACGTGCTACATCGGATCTACCCATCACCGAGATAAAAGAGTCACCGTCACGAGTTAGTACTGGCTTAAACATAGGATCCGCATTGAGCATAATTTTTAGCTTTCTAGCTATAGCTATCGTGACATTTTTTTCTTGAAGTCCGTTGGGGCCAGTAGCACCTGGATCTTGACCACCATGTCCCGCATCAATAGCTACTATTACTGGTACAGTACTTGCTGTGGGAAGGTCTCTATTTATCATGTTAGAAGGTAAAGGTAGGGGCGTACTACTTACCGCTGACATCTTTCTATTAATATCAGTGGCCAAAATCGTTAATACTACATTATAACGCTCACTCACTTGTTGTTTCGTTACCCGTATGTTAGATTGGCACGTTAACTCTAAAACTAGACGTAAACTTTGCTTATCTACTGGTCTACTAGTGCGAATACGTTTAATAAGATTATTGCCGTTAAAATTTATCGGTAACTCTTCCTGCCCCTGCAAAAGTACACTTTGGCGAATATCCAATACTACCCGCTCTGGATTATGCAGAGAGAACCAAGTATATACTGGTGGTGCATTGAAACAGAGTGTTACCGTTGAGTGGATGATATTATTAGTGACTTGGATATTGCGTAGGGTCGCAGCAGCGCACCGGCCCATAATTAATCCTATTACTAAAAACAAAGTAATATAATAATATAATAGCTTCATGAATAAGGTTCCTGCAGCAAGGACAAAGCTGCCAGCAGGTGTTCGCCGTTAGCGTTGTATGTTTGTAGCTCAGCCCGACGTATTATCCCCTGAGACTTAAGGGTAAGAGATAGATCCATAGTGGGTAAAATACCTTCACCATGTTGTGGCCACTCTATCAAACATAGAGCACAATGATCTAAATAGTCTCGTATACCTATTAACTCTAGTTCCTCTGTGTTTGCTAAACGGTAAAGATCGAAATGATAAACCGTCCAGCGTGCTAACACATATGGCTCTATCAAAGTATAAGTAGGACTTTTAACATTTCCCACATACCCTAACGCCCGTAGAAATCCTCGACATAAGGTCGTCTTACCGGCGCCAATATCGCCATAAAGATAAATTACACAAGCTTGTTGGCATGCGACGGCTAATGTCGCACCTAAAGCCACTGTTGCCATTTCATCTGGTAAAGGGATGATCAGTTTTTCCATATTTTTTCTATGCTTTGTGATCAGAATAAATTGATAGCATGCAAATGCTAGTAGCGATAGCTTTGACGCAAGCTATCTGTCAAAAAAAACACGAAAGCAATAATTTGTCATCTCGCTAAAATAAGTCTTGAGCCGGAAGATCATTGATTTCGAGTGAGGGGTAATAAAAGCATTGTGACTCTAGAATACCAGTAATTGAAGCGCATTTTTATGCCTATCTGATGAAACTGAAGCTAAATATATACCCATGCTGTTTAATTGAGTTATCATCAATTAGGCTCAAGACGGATAAAATGTGCGCGATAATAAACTAATTCTGCCACTGACTCACGAATATCATCCAGAGCCTTATGGCTGTTTTTTTTCTTCAGACCTACCATAATTTCCGGACGCCATCGGCGAGCAAGTTCTTTTAAGGTACTGACATCTAGGTACCGATAATGAAAATAAGCTTCTAGTGCTGGCATGTAACGATAGAGAAAACGTCGATCTTGACCAATACTATTACCACAGATTGGCGATTTACCAGCTGGTACCCACTCCTTTAAAAAAGTAAGCGTTTGTGCTACTGCTGTTTCTTCATTTAACGTACTATTACGAACTCTTTCCACTAATCCACTAGTAGTATGGGTACGGGTATTCCATTCATCCATTAACGTTAGTTGAGCTTCACACTGATGAACTGCTAAAACTGGCCCTTCAGCTATGACGTTTAAATCAGTATCAGTGATTAATGTAGCAACTTCAATAATACGATCATGTGTAGGATCAAGACCAGTCATTTCTAGATCTATCCATATTAAGTTATTGTCATTTACCGGCATAATGTGTTTGTCACAAGAGATTTTATAGATGATCTGATATAATATTTCTATTATATCGATGTTCATCGCTACGAGCGATGTATTCACTACAAGCTAGTTAGTAAAAATTACTATTCAAAGGTTCGTCGAGTACTCAATTAGCGTACACGATACCATTGCCAAACATATACCAGTAAAGTGAAAACGATTCCTCTTCAATAAAATAACTTCAGTCTAGCCTTAACTAGCTATTATAAGATTGCACAGCTTTATTATTTGAGCAATTGTAACCAATGCATAGATTAACTAAGAAGTAAAAATTATTTTTATGGCATCTACAGCCAGAATAAATGACCTGTTGTTTGTCAAATTTTAAATTAGTCATAAGAGGTACCTGTGCTGTATAGAATAATAAAAGCATTACAACACCTACTGTATCTACCTAAATATTGGTTGACCCAGCTAGCTGGTTGGGGTGCTGAACTCCAGGGCGGCTGGCTAACTAGCGTAGTGATTACACTATTCGTACGCTTCTATAAAGTCAATATGCAAGAAGCGCTACAGCCTGATATAGCTACTTATTCTACATTCAATACATTTTTTATCCGTGCGCTCAATAAATACGCTCGTCCGATCGATACAGATCATTCGGTACTAGTACTGCCCGCTGACGGTATGATATCCCAATTAGGATCTATCAAAGGAGAGTGGATTTTTCAAGCTAAAGGTTATCACTATAGCTTAGAAGCTCTACTAGCTGGTCAAGATCATATGATCAATGATTTTCGTAATGGAAGTTTTGCTACCACTTATCTTTCTCCTAAAGATTATCACAGGATTCATATGCCTTGTAACGGCGTATTGCGCAACATGATCTATGTACCAGGTGATCTATTTTCAGTTAATCCTTCTACGGTTACCAAGATTCCTAATCTATTTGCTCGTAACGAGCGAGTCATTTGTTTATTCGATACTGATTTCGGCTCCATAGCACAAATTCTTATTGGCGCAACTATTGTCGGTAGTATAGAAACAGTCTGGGCGGGTACTGTAACACCACCACGAGCAGGTATGATCAAATATTGGCACTATCCAAAAGTCGTAGCAAACGATGCCATCGTATTACTGAAAGGGCAAGAAATGGGCCGCTTTAAGCTTGGCTCTACCGTCATTAATTTGTTCCCTAGCGGTAGAGTCCAGCTGGTAGATCACCTACATGCGAGTTATGTTACCCGTGTTGGACAGCCGTTAGCATATGGCATCGTCCTAGCTGTAAGCTAACTTCTGCCTTAAACGGTAAAATAAGAGAGTTTTAGCCTTGCGTCTAATGATGATGTTCCTACTAGGATGGCTAGTTACCGCTCCAGTATTAACTGCTAAGCTACCTGATGAGAATACTATTCAAAAGGATCTACAACAGGAGCTTGATGATAAAAGTACTGTGAATCATACCGCTATAATTGAGGCTCTGCAGTTAGCATTAAACGCGGTTGCAGAGAGTAAAGCGTCGAGCGCAAAAATTAAAGAATATCAGAAGGTCATCGATGATTTTCCTGCTCTGACGCGACAGTTACGTGCTAAAAAACACAAAGCATTGGAACAATCAGCTCAGATAATACTACATCACAACATCTCTACTAGAGAACTAAACCAGCAATTGCTACAGGTAAACAGAAAATTTATTGATCTAACGAGACAATTGCAACATGAGCAGGAAATAGCGCGCGCTATCAGCGACTCACTAGGCTTCTTACCGCAGCAGCAAACAGTTGCGCGTAGAGCGCTAAATGATGTAGAGCAACAACTTCAGGCGTTACCAACACCATGTACACCGCTAGAGCAGGCGCAAGCAACCACATTGCAGGCAGAACAAATAGCGCGCAGGTTAAAAGTTGATGAATTAGACCTAGCGCAACTTAGTGCCAATAATCGGCAGGAACTTTCACGTCTTCGCGCAGAACTATTAAAGAAACGTCACGATCATATGGATCAACAGTTGCAAATGTTACGCAATCAGCTAAATAATCTATACCAGCAGGAGGCAGAACAAGCGCTTGAACATACTGAAATAATCGCAGAAAAAGGTAAAACTTTACCTCAATTCATTAGTGATCAGTTACAAACTAACCACCAACTATCTATTGCTCTGAATAAACAGGCTCAACGCATGGATACGATTGTTTCGCAGCAACGCCAGGTAGCATCACAGACTCAAAAAGTACGACAGGCACTAACTGCATTAATCGAGCAGGAACCGTGGCTCAATGAATCACCAATACTTGGGGAGACCTTACGTACTCAAGTTTCTAATTTACCGGATCTACCCAAACCTCAGAAACTGGATAGCCAGATGGCGCAGCGGCGAGTTAAGCGCTTGCAGTATGAAGAGTTAATCAATCAACTGCCACAGTTTGTGCAAGGCAAACAAGATGACGGCTCGCCGCTCAAACCAACACAAAAGCGTATCTTAGCTGCCCAGTTGACAACTCAACGTAACCTACTCAATGCACTGCTAACCGGAGGCGACACAGAAATACTTGAGCTCACTAAACTGAAGGTTGCTCACAGCCAGTTGGAAGACGCGATGAAGGAGCTCAGAGAAACAGCACATAGCTATCTTTTCTGGGTGGCTGATGTAACTCCTATTACCTTTGCTTATCCTCTACTTGTTGGTCAAGATCTAAAGATGCTCCTAACGTTAGATACTTACCATCAACTTTTATGTGCACTTAAAATGATATTTACTAGACATGAAACTTTGATTCAGCTTTTTGGTGCTCTAGTACTGATCGGATTCAGCTTAAGTTCACGCCGGCACTATCATACTTTTCTCGTACGTTCTAGCGGTAGAGTCGGTAAAGTTAATCAAGATCATTTCACTCTAACATTACGTACAGTGTTCTGGTCATTACTGATCGCCTTACCGCTACCGGTATTATGGTCGGCTCTAGGTTACGGTTTACGTCATGCTTGGCCTTATCCAGCGGCGGTAGCGATTGGCGAAGGTGTAAGCGCTACTGTTTTAATACTGTGGATATTTATGGTGAGCACTTGTTTCGCTAAACAACAAGGGCTTTTTATTGTTCACTTTGGCTGGCCAGCACCACAAGTTAAGCGGGCGCAGCGCTATTATGCGTTTTTTATCGGTATTATTGTACCATTGATGATGGTGTTAATTGCCTTAGATACTTACCGCGACCGTGAGTTTGCCGGCACACTAGGCAGGCTATGCTTTATATTGTTATGTACCTGCTTGGGATTAGTTACTGTGAGTCTGAAACGCGCTGGATTACCGTTACATCTTGATCAACATGGTTCTAGCGATCATATTATAAACCGTTTTCTATGGAATACTCTGATCTGTGCACCAGTAGTGGCAGCCATAGCTTCTTGCCTTGGTCATCTCGCAACAGCCCAAGCATTGCTATCGAGGTTAGAAACATCAGTTGCTATATGGTTCTTGCTGCTGATTATTTATTATATAATCCGGCGCTGGATGTTGATCCAGCGCCGGCGTATCGCTTTCGAGCGCGCCAAACAGCGCCGTGCAGAAATTTTAGCTCAGCGTGCACGTAATGAAGAGCATTTATCTCAGTTACAATTAAATGAGGCAGCTGCAGAAGTCGATGAAAAGGTACTAGATCTCGATACTATGAGCGCTCAGTCGCTGCAATTGGTACGATCTATTATCACCCTCATTGCTATCTTATCGATTATCCTGCTGTGGTCGGATATTTACTCAGCATTTGGCTTTTTAGAGAAAATAAAATTATGGGATGTCACATCTACTCTCCAGGGCGTAGATATCATTCAGCCTATTACGCTAGGCGCAGTATTAGTTGCTATTGTAGTTTTCCTCATAACAACACAGCTGGTGCGCAACCTACCTGCACTACTGGAATTAGCGCTATTGCAACATTTAAATCTCACACCTGGTACTGGGTATGCTATTACGACACTTACTAAATACAGTCTGATGCTTTTAGGAGGGCTCATTGGATTTTCTTTCATAGGCATCGATTGGTCGAAGTTACAATGGTTAGTAGCGGCGTTAGGTGTGGGATTAGGGTTTGGTTTACAAGAAATTTTCGCTAACTTTATCTCTGGCCTAATTATCTTATTCGAAAAACCAATTAGGATCAGTGATACCGTTACTATCCGTAACCTGACTGGGAATATCACCCGTATTAATACTAGAGCTACAACGATTACCGACTGGGATCGTAAAGAAATAATCATGCCCAACAAAGCATTTATTACCGAACAGTTTGTCAATTGGTCACTGTCTGATACGGTAACGCGTGTCGTTTTAAATGTTCCCGCACCACCTGGCGCGAACATCGAACAGGTAACCCATATTTTAGTACAGGCTGCACGTCGCTGTCCGCTAGTATTAGAAATTCCTGCACCGGAAGCGTATCTAGTAGATTTGCAGCAGGGTTTACCACTTTTTGAATTACGTATGCACGTTGCTGAAATGGGTCACCGCATGCCTTTACGCCATCAGGTACATACACAGATTATCAACGAATACCGAGAACATGAGCTAGAATTACCATTTCCACCGTTTCAGTGGCGTACAGATCAGTTCCGCATCGATAAGTCAGTGTATTAAACCAAAACTAAACTTAAGAGTGATATGTAATTTTATTTAACTCTAGATACATACTCACTAGAGCGGGTGTCTACTTTAATTATTTCACCGTTCTGGATAAATAAAGGAACTTTCACGATTGCTCCAGTAGTTAAGGTCGCTGGTTTATAGCTAGTACTAACGGTATCACCTTTGATACCAGGATTGGTAGAAATAACTTCTAATTCAACAAATTTTGGTGGGGTTACGATAATAGGCTGACCGTTCCATAGGGTGAGTACACAAGCTGCTTGTTTGACTAACCATTTAGCATGGTCGCCAACAGCTTTCGCATCCGCAGCTAGTTGTTCAAAGTTATTATTATTTATAAAATACCATAAATAACTGTCCTTATATAGATAATTAAGGTGGAGATCTATTACATCAGCTGCTTCAACAGAATCACCAGACTTAAAAGTTTTTTCGAGCACCTTATCCGAAATAAGCTGACGTAGACGTACTCGGTTGAATGCCTGTCCTTTACCTGGTTTAACAAACTCATGATCGATAATCGCACAGGGTTCGCCATCTAACATGATTTTAAGACCAGAACGGAATTCGTTAGTATTATAAGACGTCATATCTATTTGATATTGCTGCAATAATGTATGAAGGATAGAAGGATATAAGATAAAAAACCCCAGCTAATACTCAGCTGGGGGATTAACGCGATTAGTCGCTTGTTGATTTATTACTTTTTTATGGGCAACTTACATCATGCCGCCCATACCGCCCATACCACCGCCACTCGAGGCGCCCATATCAGGCTTTTCTTCTTTGGGAAGATCTGTGACCATACATTCTGTAGTGATCATAAGACCAGCAATTGAAGCAGCATACTGTAGTGCAGAACGAGTAACTTTAGTTGGATCTAGTATACCCATATCAATCATATTACCGTACTTTTCTGTCGCTGCATTATAACCCATATTACCTTCACTTGCTTTGACGTTGTTGGCAATAACTGATGGTTCTTCACCAGCATTAGCCACGATCTGACGTAGCGGAGCTTCCATAGCACGTCGTGCTACTTTTATGCCAACGTTTTGATCTTCATTGTCGCCACGTAGTTCAGTAATACCGTTAGCCGCGCGAATGAGCGCTACGCCACCGCCTGCAACAACACCTTCTTCTACTGCAGCACGAGTAGAGTGTAGAGCATCTTCTACGCGGGCTTTCTTCTCTTTCATTTCAACTTCAGTGGCTGCACCAACTTTAATAACTGCAACGCCACCAGCTAATTTAGCTACACGTTCCTGTAGTTTTTCACGATCGTAATCAGAAGTAGCTTCTTCACGCTGTTGATTTATCTGTGTCACACGGCTATCAATTACTGCTTTATCGCCTACTCCATCGATAATAATCGTAGTATCTTTCGTAATAACAATCCGTTTAGCCTGTCCCATATCTTCTAGGGTAGCTTTTTCAAGTTCTAGACCGATTTCTTCGGAGATTACGGTACCAGCTGTAAGAACAGCAATATCTTGCAGCATTGCTTTACGGCGATCACCAAAGCCAGGTGCTTTTACTGCTGCGACTTTTACGATACCACGCATGGTATTAACCACTAAAGTAGCTAGAGCTTCGCCTTCTACATCTTCAGCTATCACTAAAAGTGGTTTGCTTGCTTTAGCCACAGCCTCTAATAACGGAAGCATTTCTCGGATATTGGATATTTTTTTATCAGCTAGTAAGATGAACGGATTTTCTAATTCTACGGTCCCGGTTTCTTGCTTATTGATGAAATAAGGAGATAAGTAGCCACGGTCAAACTGCATACCTTCAACTACATCCAGTTCGTCTTGTAAACCAGAACCTTCTTCAACAGTGATAACGCCTTTTTTACCTACTTTTTCCATCGCTTCAGCGATCAGAGTACCAACTTTTTCATCAGAGTTGGCGGATATAGTTCCAACTTGAGCAATAGCTTTGGAATCTGCACAAGGTACCGATAGTTTTTTCAATTCTTCAACAGCACCAATAACCGCTTTATCGATACCACGTTTCAGATCCATTGGATTCATACCAGCGGCCACTGCTTTTAGCCCTTCGTTAACTATAGACTGCGCTAGTACTGTTGCGGTAGTAGTACCATCACCTGCAGCATCATTAGCTTTTGAAGCTACCTCTTTCACCATCTGCGCACCCATATTTTCGAATTTATCTTCTAATTCTATTTCACGTGCAACAGAAACACCGTCTTTAGTGATGACAGGAGCGCCAAAAGACTTGTCTAACACCACATTACGACCTCTAGGACCTAGAGTAACTTTTACTGCATCAGCTAGAACGTTTACACCTCTAAGCATTTTGACGCGAGCTTCGTTACCGAATTTTACTTCTTTAGCTGCCATTTTATTTTCCTTAAACTTGTTTAGTTAACATAATTCAGCAAACTTATTTAGTTAACATAATTACGCGTGGATTACTTTTCAACAATGGCCAAAATGTCGCTTTCAGACATGATTAACACCTCATCATTATCTATTTTTTCTACCTTCACGCCATATCCGTCATTAAAAATTATGGTGTCGCCAACTTTCACATCTAACGCTTTCACTTCACCATTTTCTAGGCTACGGCCACGACCCACTGCCAGTACTTCTCCACGGGTAGATTTGCCTGCTGCAGAACCTGTCAGCATAATGCCACCTGCTGATTTAGATTCAACTTCTTTACGCTTTACGATAACACGATCGTGTAATGGACGAATTTTCATTGATAGCTCCCCTTAAAGAAAATTCAGGTCAATTTTGTATAGGATGGATGAATGTTGGGCATTTAATTATGCCACCTTCATGCGTTAATGATGGGGGCGTTAAAGAACGCTTCAAGGGTAAAAAAATAATTTTTTTTATTTTGCGTAATTTTTAGTCAAAATAATTACGATATTGAAATAAAATTTATCACTAAAATATAAGTGCTTACTATCATTTTCATGATGTTTTGTTTAGTAACGACAATTAAGCCTAAATTTAGATTTGGATGACAATATTAGTAAATCAATTTAACTCCCAAAAATAATCATAATAGCCACTACTTTCCTATTTAGCGAGGCTACACTCTCCTTCCTTAACCTTAAGTTTTAGGTTCATAATATATTTGTCATGTTCATAAGGCATTACATATTACATGTAGTAATTTATTAATTATAACAAAAAATATTTAAATGAATTATTTTATAAATTAAGGAAGTGACATGGCAATAGCAAATACGATCCGTATAGAAGAAGATCTACTTGGTACCCGTGAAGTTCCTGCTGCTGCCTATTATGGTATTCATACCTTACGTGCTAGCGAAAATTTTTATATTAGTACCGTACGTATAAGCGATATACCTATATTAGTGCGCAGTATGGTGATGGTTAAAAAAGCAGCAGCTTTTGCTAATAAGGAATTAAAAACTATGCCATCGGGTATTGCTGATATTATTACTCGTGCTTGTGATGAGATGCTGGTCAAAGGCCGCTGTATGGATCAGTTTCCAGTTGATGTTTTTCAGGGTGGAGCAGGCACCTCTATTAATATGAATATTAATGAAGTGCTAGCTAACATTGGTTTAGAATTAATGGGACATAAAAAAGGAGAATACCAATTTCTTAGTCCTAACGATCATCTCAATTTATCTCAGTCTACCAACGACTCTTACCCTACCGGTTTGAGATTAGCAGTATACAACGCTATCGAGCAGCTAATAGAAGGTGTTAATCATCTAGGTACCGGCTTTGAACAAAAAGCTCAGGCTTTTGCAACTACACTAAAAATGGGACGAACGCAATTACAAGATGCAGTGCCAATGACGCTAGGTCAAGAATTTCATGCGTTCAACGTCCTGCTTAAGGAAGAGAATAAGAATCTATTGCGCAGCGCTGAGCTACTGTTAGAAGTTAATTTAGGTGCTACTGCTATCGGTACCCGTATCAATACACCGGAGGGTTATCAGGCTATCGTGGTAGACAAATTAGCGAAGATAAGTGGTTTACCCTGTTTTCCCGCGGAAGATTTGATCGAAGCAACTTCAGACTGCGGCGCCTATGTTATGGTACATAGTGCGCTGAAACGTCTTGCGGTAAAACTATCAAAGATTTGTAATGATTTACGCTTACTTTCTTCAGGGCCACGAACAGGCCTAAATGAAATTAACCTCCCGCAACTACAGGCAGGTTCATCGATTATGCCCGCTAAAGTTAATCCAGTAATTCCTGAGGTAGTGAATCAAGTATGTTTTAAGGTTATTGGTAATGATACTTGCATTACCATGGCGGCGGAGGCAGGCCAGCTGCAGTTAAATGTCATGGAACCTGTCATTAGTCAAGCAATGTTTGAATCGATTTATCTTCTCACGAATGCTTGCTACAATTTGCAAGATAAGTGCATAGGAGGTATTAGTGCTAACCATTCTATCTGTGAACAATATGTTTTTAACTCAATTGGCATTATAACCTATCTTAATCCTTTTATTGGCCATCATAATGGCGATATAGTAGGTAAAATTTGTTTTGAAACCGGCAAGAGCGTACGTGAAGTTGTGTTAGAGCTCGGTCTTTTAACAGAGATGCAATTAGATGATATTTTTTCTCTACACAATTTAATGCGTCCGAGATATCAGGGACGGCGCTACTAACAAATAACCCAAATATTATTTAATTAATTTGCGTTACCATATTATTCGATAAACTTATTGACTAAATATTGACTAAATAGCGCTAATGGTATCTAATATATATGCCTCCTCTGCCCGGATAGCTCAGTTGGTAGAGCAGGGGATTGAAAATCCCCGTGTCCTTGGTTCAATTCCGAGTCCGGGCATAATTCAGGCTAATAATATAAAAAGCCATGTCTAACCTAAGGTGGTTGCATTTCACCAAGCAATCATTAATAATACAAAAAAGCCTGTAGTGAACACGGGTAATCAATGGAGGTCCTTTTAGTGCTCCCGCACAATGCTTACTTGTTAAATCGGTCAGGTCCGGAAGGAAGCAGTCGTCGCAAGTTACGTATGTGCCGGGATGTCGTTAGCTGGGCTTCCTACTAATAAAAATAAATAATTTATCGTATATTTTTCCAAACGAAAATTGGCACTTTATCGTATAATTTATTCATAGTTAGCTCTGCTAGACGATGGTCTGCAGCTGAGTTGAATATTTCTAATTCATCATTAGATAGTGCATATTTATTTTTTTCAATCACGCGCTCAAGCGTTTCTATTGTTCTGCATTTTCTTAAGCGCATTAAATAATCAATTTTGGTCATTTTTACCTTGTGACATTTGATACCGTAGAGAAAAGACATTGCTTATCTCAACAGGTTAAAAACCTGAACTAAATTAGGGTTTATAGTCCCTATATCACCATGATTTTTTTTGAAATAAAATATATATATTATTTTTGCTTGGCAGGTAATGATGAACATGTTGGTTAGCGTGCTATTATACTAGAAAAAACAACCTGCAAACCCAACATTATAGGGTTGAGTGCAGGTTAAAAATAATACATCAAGAGGTAACAGAGACTACAACTACAGTGTTGTTAAGTGTTTAGAAAGATATTGAGCAACACCTTCCGGAGAGGCTTTCATACCATCCTCACCTTTCTGCCATTGAGCTGGGCAGACTTCTCCGTGCTCTTCGTGGAACTGCAGAGCGTCAACCATACGTATTATTTCATCGATATTTCTGCCAAGTGGCAGGTCATTGACTACCTGGTGGCGTACGATACCCTCTTTATCGATTAAAAAAGAACCGCGTAAGGCAACCCCAGCGTATGGATGTTCGATACCGTAGGCTTTGATTATTTCACGTTTAATGTCAGCAACCATAGGGTATTGTACTTTACTAATGCCACCTTTATTAGTTTCAACTAAGCGCCAAGCGTTGTGCACGAACTCAGAGTCTAATGAAACACCAATAATGTTAACACCACGTTTCTGGAAATCAGCATAGCGTTTATCAAAAGCAATTAACTCAGATGGGCAAACAAAAGTAAAATCCATCGGCCAGAAAAAAACAATAGCCGGTTTACCTTGGATGTAGCTTTTAAGATTGAAGTTGTTGACGATTTTACCGCTGCCTAATACCGCAGCGGCTGTAAAATCAGGTGCTTCACGAGTTACTAATACCATATATTCTCCTATAAATATAATAAATATTAACATAACATGGCATTATAAGACGATAACGTAAAAGAATAAAGCTAGTGGTTGCTAGCTGGTGGTTCAACGGAACTTATGGTTTAATCTATTAATTTCCATAATTAGTTATGATGCTATGCATAAGTAGATCAGAATGCGTGTTGCCGACTTTTCTTTTGATTTGCCAAAACATTTAATTGCTCGTCATCCGCAGCAAGAACGTAGTGCTTGCCGTTTGCTGTCGCTGGATGGTCCTAGCGGGACTGTGAAGCACCAAGTTTTTACTGATATTATCGATCTCTTATTCATCGGCGACCTACTGGTATTTAATAACACTCGTGTGATTCCCGCTAGGTTGTTCGGTCGCAAAATTAGTGGAGGTAAAGTCGAAGTTTTGGTAGAACGAGTGCTGGATAATAAGCGAGTATTTGCTTATGTCCGTACTTCCAAAACACCAAAAGTAGGAACATTGCTACTATTAGGTGACGATGAGAGTATTTATGCAACCATTGTGGCACGCCATAATGTGCTGTTTGAGCTAATATTCGATGACCAACGTGATGTGCTTACCTTGCTGAATGATGCCGGTCACATCCCGCTACCCCCCTATATAGATCGTCCTGATGACGCCACGGACCGCGAGCTATATCAGACTGTCTATAGTAAACGTCCCGGCGCTATTGCAGCTCCTACAGCTGGTCTCCACTTTGATGAGCAGCTCTTATCCGCTCTCCGCGCAAAAGGAGTTGACATGGTTTTTCTTACTCTACACGTTGGCGCTGGTACACTTCAGCCCATACGAGTTGAAAATTTAAAACAACATCAAATGCACTCAGAGTATACTGAAGTATCGCGTACTGTAGTAGATGCTGTACTTGCCTGTAAAGCACGCGGCAATCGGGTTGTAGCTGTAGGTACGACCTCGGTACGCTCACTAGAAAGCGCGATAGTGTCGAATGGCGCAAATGCCATCATAGCACCTTTTTTAGGTGATACCAGTATTTTTATTTATCCTGGCTATCACTTTCGTATTATTGACGCGCTAATTACTAATTTTCATTTCCCTAAATCCACTCCCATTATGCTAGTCTCTGCCTTCGCAGGTTACCACCATACCTTTGCTGCCTACCGGCAGGCTATTAATCTAGCGTATCGTTTTTTTAGTTATGGGGATGCTATGTTCATCACTCGTAATCCCTCTGCCTGTGACCAATGATAGAAAATTTGTTATCTAATAATATCTCATATCTTTGATGTTGGAGGATTTATGAAATATCAATTACTGAAAAATCATGGCAGCGCGCGGCGCGGGCGTATGGTATTTGATCGCGGTGTAGTAGAAACGCCGGCTTTTATGCCGGTAGGTACCTATGGTACCGTCAAAAGTATGACACCAGAGGAAGTCAAAGAAACCGGCGCGCAAATTCTGCTGTGTAATACCTTTCACCTGTGGTTGCGCCCGGGGCAGGAAGTTATGAAGTTGCACGGTGATTTGCACCATTTCATGCATTGGTACGGACCGATCCTCACCGATTCAGGAGGTTTTCAAGTCTTTAGTATGGGGAATCTTCGGAAAATTACCGAGGAAGGAGTTCATTTTCGTAATCCTATTAATGGCGCCGCAATTTTCCTAAGTCCGGAAAAATCTATGGAAATTCAGTACGACCTAGGTTCTGATATCGTCATGATTTTCGATGAATGTACACCTTATCCAGTAAAATGGGATTACGCTAAAAACTCCATGGAGATGTCTCTACGCTGGTCGGAACGTAGTCGCAAACGTTTTGATGAGCTAAATAATAACAATGCGTTATTTGGTATTATTCACGGCGGAATTTATCAAGATTTACGAGATATTTCTGTCAATAGATTGATAGATATTGGATTTGATGGCTACGCTTTGGGCGGTTTGTCAGTGGGTGAACCAAAAGAGAATATGTACCATATTCTGGCACATATTTGTCCACAAATACCAGAAGATAAACCACGCTATTTAATGGGAGTAGGTAAACCAGAAGATTTAGTGGAAGGATGGCGCCGTGGTATCGATATTTTCGATTGCGTAATACCTACCCGTAATGCACGTAATGGTCATCTTTTTGTGACGAATGGGATAGTAAAAATCCGTAATGCTAAGTATAAAAATGATGTTGCATCGCTAGATATGGAGTGTGATTGTTATACCTGTTGCAATTATAGTCGTGCATATTTACATCATCTTTACCGTTGCAACGAAATACTAGGTGCTCGTCTTAATACCATTCACAATTTACGTTATTACCAACGTTTGATGGCTGGTTTACGCCAGGCTATCGATACAGGCAAATCACACAAATTTATTGAAGAATTTTATAATAAAAAAATAAATAGTGTTTCTTAAATTACTAATGAGGTAATAAAAATGCTTTTTTTTATTTCTGATGCCATTGCTAGTACTAGCCTGTCATCTCAAGGAAGTTCTTACTCTCTTATAATTATGCTAATATTTTTTGGTCTAATTTTTTACTTCATGATCTTGCGGCCGCAGCAAAAACGCACCAAAGTACATAAAGCATTAATCAATTCGATCTCCAAAGGAGATGAAGTGCTAACTACCGGCGGTTTGATCGGTAGAGTAGTGAAGGTAACTCAAACTGGTTATATTTACGTTGCACTGAATGAGACCAATGAAGTTTTGATCAAGAGTGATTTTGTAGCGGCAGTGTTACCTAAAAATACGATGAAAGCACTATAAATTTACATTTACCCTAAGTCAGGAGGGGGTATCAAGAGGACCACTATTGTGTTAAACCGCTATCCTTTATGGAAGTATATTATGCTCGTCTTGACTTTTATCTTCGGACTACTTTATGCACTTCCAAACATTTATGGCGAAGATCTAGCTATACAAATCACAGGCACTCGTGGTGCTACGATGAGTGAATCAACACTGCTCTATATACAAAAATATTTGACCCAAAATAATATTACGAGCAAATCTATTTCTTTAATTAATGGTGCCATCTTGGCCCGCTTTTCAAGTCAGGATATACAGTTGCGCGCCCATGATGTTTTATTAAACGTACTCGGCGATAATTATGTTGTTGCGCTTCACTTAGCACCAGCAACACCATCATGGTTAGCGATGATAGGGGCGAAGCCGATGAAATTAGGCCTTGATTTACGTGGCGGCGTACATTTTCTCATGGAAATCGATATGAATACCGTATTAAGTAAGCTACAGGAGCAAACCATGAACATTTTGCTTCAAGAGCTGCGCGATAAAAACATTACTTATACATCAGTACATAAAAATGATGACTATGGAAGCTATATTAGCTTCAGCGACGCTTCTATTCGAGATCAAGCGCTTTCCTGGCTTATTTCAAGCCACCGTGACATGGAGATCAACCGTAGTGGAAGCTATGGTATTAGTGCGCATTTATTAGATAATTATCTGCATGAAGCCCATGAATATGCGGTGCAACAGAACATCATGATTCTACGTAACCGTGTAAACCAATTAGGAGTATCTGAACCACTAGTGCAGCGTCAGGGCTCTAGCCGGATTGTAGTTGAACTGCCCGGTCTTCAAGATACCGCTCGTGCTAAGGAAATTATAAGCGCTACCGCGATGCTGGAGTTTCGCCTCGTCAATAATACAGTACATCAAACTACCCAAGCGCATAGTAGCATTCTAGACAATTCTGAAGTGAAATTCACCCAAAAGGGTCAACCAGTAGTACTATATAAACAGGTCATTCTTACTGGCAACCATATTACGAATGCTACCGTTAGCGTCGATAAGTATAACCAGCCACAGGTTAATATTTCTCTCGATAATCTAGGTGGGACTCTAATGTCCCAATTTACCAAGAATAATATAGGTAATTTGATAGCTACATTATTTGTTGAATATAAAAACAGCGGTAAAAAAGACACTAAAAACAACCCTATATTAGTTAAGCAGGAAGAAGTGATCAACGTTGCTACTATCCAGTCACATATTAGTAATCTTTTTAGTATCACCGGTATCAATAATATAAAAGAAGCACGTCATCTTTCACTGTTACTACGTGCGGGAGCATTGATTGCACCGATCAAGATTGTCGAGGAGTGTACTATCGGGCCTACTCTAGGTATGCAGAACATCACCCAGGGTTTAGTAGCTTGCCTATGGGGACTAATAGCTTCTATACTATTTATGGTGATATGGTATAGAAAATTTGGTCTAATTGCCACAACAGCACTAATTGCTAATCTAGTTCTGATTATTGGGATTATGTCGTTGTTACCAGATGCTACTCTGACAATGCCGGGTATCGCTGGTATTGTGCTCACGCTAGCGGTTGCGGTGGATGCTAACGTACTTATTTACGAGCGTATAAAAGAAGAGCTACGCAACGGTCGTACCGTACAACAGGCTATCTATCAAGGGTATCATGGTACGTTTTCTAGTATAGTTGATGCTAATATGACAAATCTCATTACCGCTATTATTCTCTATGAGTTTGGTACTGGTTCTATCAAAGGCTTCGCTATAACAACCGCTATTGGAATAGCCACATCAATGTTTACCGCAATCTTAGGCACTCGTGCTATCATTAACCTGCTATACGGTGGAAAGTTTATAAAGAAACTTTCTATTTAGGATCAGCCTATGAATCGGCAAATAAAAAGTATTAAAGAATTAAATCATGGTTGTAAAGTATACAACTTTATGCGCTGGTCCTCTATAGCATTTAGTCTATCAGTTATATCTTTTATCACTTCTATTGCTATTATGGTTGTCTACGGCTTTAATTGGGGACTAGATTTCACTGGTGGTACGGTTATTGAACTACACTTAAAGCAAGCAATAAATCTAGAACAAATGCGCGAAGCGATAGAGCAAGCAGGATTCAAAGATATTTTAGTGCAGAATTTAGGTAGTAGCCGAGACGTGATAATACGTATGCCGCCAGATGAGATTCAGCAAAAGCTAGGTGATAGAGTCCTTAAGATTGTGAATAAGGTGAATAGCCAGAACGCTACGGTGAAACGAATAGAGTTTATTGGACCTAATGTTAGCAACGATCTCTTACAAGCAGGCAGCCTAGCACTACTACTCGCTTTCCTTTGTATTTTTATCTACGTGAGTTTCCGCTTTGAGTGGCGACTGGCTACTGGTACTGTGATCGCGTTAATCCATGACGTTATTATTACCCTAGGATTGCTATCATTATTCCATATTGAGATTGAATTAACTATTATCGCTTCACTGATTTCAGTTATTGGTTATTCACTCAACGATAGTATAGTAGTTTCCGACCGAATTCGTGATAATTTCCGTCGAATGTGCTGCTACAATGCTTACGATATTTTTAATATTTCGCTGACCCAAACACTAAGTAGGACCATTATTACGTCAGCTATTACTATGATGGTGGTACTAATACTTTTAATTTTTGGCGGCTCTATGCTACGTAGTTTTTCGATGACGCTGTTAATTGGCGTATTTATCGGCACTATTTCCTCCATTTATGTTGCTTCTGCGTTAGCGCTTAAACTTGGTATCAAACACGAACATATCCTGCCACATAAATTAGAGAAAGAGGCAGTTGAATAATCAAGATATATTGTAGCTATTACAATAAGTGCTGCTTGCTTTCTCATAGGCTACGTTCGCGCTACACTTGTTTGATCTAAATTCATCAGCTAGCCAGGAAGCGCAATCCATGCATTGCTTATTTTGTTTCGCGGTCGATACTAAAGTTATCGACTCCCGTCTCGTAGGAGAAGGAACACAAGTTCGCCGCCGCCGACAGTGTGTTATCTGTAATGAACGTTTTACCACCTTTGAAGTAGCAGAGTTTGTCTTACCTCGAGTTATAAAAAGTAATGAAATGCGTGAACCATTCAACGAAAATAAGCTACGGCGCAGTTTTCTCAAAGCTTTAGAGAAACGTCCTGTCAAATCCGATGATATCGATATGGCTATAAATAACATTAAATTTAATTTATGCGCTACCGGTGAGTGCGCAGTGCCTAGTAAAATGATAAGTAATTTAGTCATGGACGCTTTAAAAAAACTAGATAAGGTAGCCTATATACGCTTTGCTTCTGTCTATCGCCATTTCGAAGATATTAGCTAATTTTGCAAAAAAATAGCTAGATGATAAGATTCAATTTCAAGGCTTATTGAATGATATGTGATGAATTTTACCTGGCATTGGCATTTAAGTTAGCCCGTCGCGGACGGTTTACAACCGCGCCTAATCCCAATGTGGGTTGTGTGATCATCCGCGATCGTTGCATAGTTGGTAAAGGTTACCATGTACGCGCTGGTGAACCTCATGCAGAAGTACATGCACTACGTATGGCTGGTACGGCGGCGCGCGGTGCTACTGCTTACATAACACTAGAACCTTGCAGCCACTATGGACGAACCCCACCATGTACCGAAGCACTAATAGCAGCTGGCGTAGTACGGGTGGTAGCTGCTATGCTCGATCCGAATCCGCAAGTTAATGGCCGCGGCCTGTACCGTCTACAAGAGGCAGGCATAGAAGTCCGCCATAGTCTCATGCTGCTAGAGGCAGAGATGATTAATCAAGGTTTTATTAAACGTATGCGTACCGGTTTTCCTTGGATAAGAGTAAAATTAGCGGCGTCTTTGGATGGCCGTACAGCAATGGCATCAGGGGAGAGCAATTGGATTACTTCTGATCAAGCGCGTCAGGATGTACAGCGGTTCCGCGCCGAAAGCGACGCTATTCTTTCTACCTCAGCTACCGTGTTGGCAGATAATCCTGCACTTAATGTACGCTGGTTATCTCTTCCTGCTGACGTTCAGTGCTTATGCGAAGAGAAGTACCTACGCCAACCAGTAAGAGTGATTATCGATAGTGCTAATAAAGTAAATCCTATCCACCGTGTGATACACGGTCAGGGGATAACCTGGCTGGCACGTCGAAAAAAGGACAATAATAGATGGCCAACATGGGTCGAGCAACTGGAATTACCATCATTTAATCAGCAGGGTCTAGTACGTATTGATATCATGGCGCTGATGATGCAACTAGGAAGCCGGCATATTAATAGTGTATGGGTAGAAGCTGGAGCAAGTCTCTCAGGATCTCTCTTTTCGGCAGGTCTAGTAGATGAGCTAATTCTTTATCTTTCACCGAAACTACTAGGTACCGCTACACGGCCGCTATGCTTACTACCTGGACTGGAACGTCTCAGTGATGCGCTTACTTTTGACCTGCTAGATATGCGTCAAGTTGGTCCTGATATACGCCTACGTTTGAAACCGATCCGTGCAGTATAATGAATTCGCTTCAAAAGCATGATGTGAAAATCTCCATCTACGTGTTAATATGTTAATATTAGGTTAGGAGACTTATGAAAGTTATTAAAGGTATTGTTGCAGCACCTAATGCGCACGTTGCTATCGCTATTGCACGCTTTAACAACTTCGTCAATGATAGCTTGCTTGATGGTGCAATCGATGTCCTCATTCGTATTGGTCAAATCAAAGATGAAAATATCACCGTCGTATGGGTACCGGGCGCCTATGAGCTACCACTTACTGTTAGCATGTTAGCCAAAAGCCAGAAATACGACGCTATAATTGCGTTGGGTACTATTATACGTGGAGGGACCGCACATTTTGAATTTGTTGCTAGCGAATGTAGTTCAGGTCTATCAGCCGTAGCTATTAATAGTGCACATCCTGTAACGTTCGGGGTACTTACTACTGAAAGCCTCGAGCAAGCCATCGATCGCGCTGGCGTTAAGGGTGGTAATAAGGGCGCAGAAGCAGCACTAGCTACGCTAGAAATGATTAACGTATTACAAGCAATCAAAGCTTTGTAAATCTAGTCAAGGAGAATTGTGTGAAACTAACGGCTCGTCGCCGTGCCCGTGAATGCGCTGTCCAAGCGCTTTACTCATGGCAGTTATCTCATAACAATATCGCAGATATAGAAGTACAGTTACTAGCTGAACAGGATATAACAGGTATTGATCTAGCTTATTTTCACAAGCTATATTCTGGTACAGCAATCGCTGCTCATGCACTAGATCAATTAATGGCGCCATATCTATCCCGTCCACTAGAGAAACTTGGACACGTAGAGCGTGCTGTGTTACGTATTGCGCTATATGAACTAAGCAAGTGTCAGGACGTACCATATCGAGTAGCAATTAATGAAGCAATAGAGCTAGCTAAAACTTTTGGTGCCGAAGATAGTTATAAGTTTATCAATGGTGTTCTGGAGAAAACAGCACCTCAGGTTCGTCCTAACCGGAAATAACATTCCTGTCAGCCCCTATCCGTAGCTCGTTTAGCCAGTGATTTCATGTAATAGTCAAAGTTAATTGAGACATAGTATGGCATGTGGTGAGTTTGAGTTAATTAACCGTTATTTCAACCAGATGCGTAATACACGCCAAGATGTTTTAGTTGGAATAGGTGATGACTGTGCGCTATTATCTGTGGTCGGTACAAAACTAATTGCGATTAGTACCGATACATTAGTTGCTGGTACGCATTTTCTGCCTGAAATAGATCCGATTGATCTAGGTTATAAGTCGCTAGCGGTGAACCTAAGTGATTTAGCAGCAATGGGTGCCGATCCCTCCTGGTTATCGCTATCTTTGACGCTACCATCAGTAGATGAAGCTTGGATAGCTGCTTATAGCCATAGCTTATTCCAGCAGCTGAATCATTACAATATGCAGCTAATTGGTGGCGATACAACGAAAGGGCCACTAAGTATCACACTAACAGTTCATGGGCTTATTCCGGTAGGTCAAGCGTTAACTCGCTCCGGTGCCTGTATTAGCGACTTTGTTTATGTCACCGGTACGTTAGGAGATAGTGCCGCTGGACTAGCTATTTTACAAAATAAACTACCAGTAAATAATGAAAAAGATCGACAGTATCTGCTAGGCCGCCATCTTCGTCCTCAACCACGCATACTAGAGGGGCAAGTTCTGCGCGATATAGCTAGTGCCGCTATCGACCTCTCTGATGGTATGATTAATGATTTGCGTCGTATCTTGATCGAGAGCGACTGTGGTGTACATATCAATTTAGAAAATATTCCCTGTTCATCGGCGCTGAAGCGGCATACAACGCCGGACCAGGCTTTGCGCTGGGCGCTGAGTGGTGGGGAAGATTATGAACTTTGTTTTACTGTGCCACAGATCAACTGCGCAGCACTAGATGTAGCTATGAATTACATTGGTACTCAATTCACCTGTATCGGTCAAATTAAACCTAGCGGTGAAGGGATTAAATTTATGGTTCATAACCATCCCGTACAGTACAACTGGTACGGTTATGACCACTTCAAATTAGATAAACTCTTATGACTCTCAAGAGTCAGCACGCCAAAAAGCCCATTGAACTATCTAACCCCTTGCACTTACTTGCTACTGGTTTCGGTAGTGGCATGTTTTATTGGATGCCTGGTACAGTGGGATCGCTTGTAGCTATTTTATTATGGTTTCTATTGCTATCCTTCTTACCTTGGCCACTAGATTTACTAGTCGTAATCTTGAGTATTTTCCTGGGCATCTATGTTTGTCATCATACTGCATGTGATATAGGGGTGCATGACCATAGTTGTATTGTATGGGATGAATTTATCGGTATGTGGCTAACGTTAATAGCTTTGCCGAGGAATGATTGGCGCTGGGTTATAACTGGTTTTTTGTTGTTTCGTTTTTTAGATATTTGGAAACCTTGGCCAATTAGTTGGCTTGACCGTAAAGTGCAGGGAGGCATAGGTATAATTATCGACGATGTTGTAGCTAGCATGATAGCAGCAGGAATATTAATTCTACTCCATACGTCAGGCTGTTTTTTGAGCGAAACATTAACAAAAGACTTATAAAACACTTAGTAAGAACGTTTGTTTGTGGATGGGATAGATAAACTTTGCCAGGCAATAATATAAGCGTGAAAGTACGACATCACTGTAAATTATTACTACTCTATGTTTTATTTTATATGTCACCTACTTATGGTACGACTTGCTTAGAGTTTAAAGGACTCAGCGAAGACTTACAGAGCAACGTACGTACCCGTTTATCCACACTTGACGCAGATGATGTTCATGTTTATAGCAGTTGGCTTAATGACGTGGTGCGCGAAGAGCTGCGTGCTCTTGGTTATTACTCTCCTACCATAGATTTTGAATTACGACCTGCGTTAAATAGCGGGTGTGATGTTCTTATTACCAATGTAGATATTGGTAAACCTATTACGATAACAGGAGTGAACGTTGTTTTGCGTGGCGATGCATGCCTGGATATTGATTACCAGCAGTGGGTCAAACTTAGTAAGCCGGCATTAGGCTCGATTCTAAATCACCGTCAGTACGATAATTTCAAAAGTGGCTTCTCTAGCCTAGCACTACGTAAGGGTTACTTTAACGCTGCATTCTACAAAAGTCAGTTAAGTATCTCACCTATACGCTACCAGGCTTACTGGGATATTGATTTTGATAGCGGTAAGCGTTACCGATTTGGAAAAGTGCGTTTTCATGGCACGCAAATCAGCGAAGATTACTTACAGAATATCGATTTAATTAATTTAGGTGCTTCTTATAGCCTAGAAGCGCTGGCAATCTTCTATAACAGCTTGGTCGCGAGCAACTTATTTAAATCAGTAATTATATCACCTGACTTTCAGGATAACACTTTGCTGCTAGACACTATGGTAACGCAATGTCTCCGTAATAAGCTAGAAATAGGTCTAGGATATTCAAATGACTTAGGACTACGGTTAAAAACACTCTGGCATAAACCTTGGCTGAACTCGCGCGGTCATAGTATGAAAACAAGTATCAACTTGCCAGTACCAGAGCAAGTGATTGAGATAACATATAAAATTCCTTTGTTTCATCATTATCTGGAGCAATACTATCTACTACAAGGGAGATTTAAGCTAGCTCATATCAATTATAATAAATCTGAGTTAACCACCCTAAATGTAATACGTTACTGGGATATATCTAACAGCTGGCAACGGGCAATACATCTACGCTGGAGCATGAATCATTTCACAGAAGCAAAAATAAATAATACTACTATGCTGATTTATCCAAGTATCAGCATGAACCGCACCCGACAACGCGGTGGAATCATGTCAACCTGGGGTGATAGCCAGCGCTATTCGTTATCGGTATCTACTACTACCTGGGGTTCAAATGTAAATTTTCTGCTATTACAAGCACAAAATGTTTGGATCCGTACGCTAGCGGAAAAGTATCGCTTTGTAATGCGTAGTCATTTAGGCTGGATTGAGACTAATAATTTTGAAAACATTCCTCCTACACTGCTTTTTTTTGCCGGCGGAGACCATAGTATACGGGGTTATAAATATCAATCCTTATCGCCACGGAATAACTACGGTAAGCTCACTGGCGCTTTAAAATTAGCAAGAGTATCACTAGAGTATCAGTACCATATGATAGGCAAATGGTGGGGTGCAGTCTTTATCGATAGCGGTGAAGCAGTAAATGACATCACACAGAGTAATATTAGAACTGGTGCCGGTATTGGTATGCGTTGGCAATCGCCAGTTGGTTTGTTCGAATTAGATCTTGCTACACCGGTAGCAGATAAGTGTGAGCATGGATTGCAGTTATACATCGGATTCGGGCCAGAACTGTGAACCTATTGAAGAAAAACCATTTAGGAATTTTACTGTTACTCTTGTTACTAAGTACGCTAGCTTTTTTGCTTAGTACAACTACTGGTTTACATCTAGTACTAAACAGTGTCGTTAGCTGGGTACCAGGGCTAGAAATTTCTTCTGTTCACGGTGATTGGAGTAATATTATTCTTAAACAAGTCCGATACCAAATACCAGGTGTTATAATTAAAGCAAGTGAATTTAACCTTGCGCTAGACTTTAGCAGTTTGGTGCACCGTAAGCTATGTATTCATACTGTCTATCTACGTGATGTCTCGGTCCAGGTCAAAATTAAACCACTAAGCTCACATACTACACAAGCTTGCTTGAGTAACTATGAGCCAAATAGTACAACTAGAATAATTCTCTCGACACCTTATCCACTTATTATACGCCGCCTGACACTACATAATATGCAGGTTAAGGTCAATCATACTAATATTAAACTTCATGAGTTAAGTACTGGACTGATATTCAGAGAACATCAATTATTGGTAAAGTCAACACGTATCTCAGGTCTATTCGTCGCACTGCCTAAAGCAGCACCAGTAGTAATAAACCAGTGGGTTGCAATGGCAATCAAACTCAAAAACCTCAGTCAATCTTCGCTGTTAAAAACTCTGCCAAATATGTTTACCAAACCATTTAGATCCGTGTCATTACTACCAACGCTGCCGTTGAATATTACTATTGAAGATCTTAATGGTAATAATCTACATATCACGGGAAAAAATGATATATGGATTACTCGGCTACGCATGCAGGCAATAACTCACGATCAGTACGCAGAACTAATACTACTAGAGATAGAATCCTCCCAGGGGTTGTTAAATGCATCCGGCAATGCAGATTGGCGTTGTAGTAAATTACCAGTTCATTTGATAGTAAACAGTATACTGAATATCGATCCTATTAAAAAAGAAATAGTTCAGTTAAGCATCAGCGGTAGTTTACGTGATGAACTACATACAATGATTGATCTTTCTGGCTCTGTCAAAGCTAAACTCGCTATTAATATTAAGATGATACAGTTAGGAGCTCATAAGTTCGCGCTACCGCCGGAAGTTAATCATCAGCTTAGATTAAGTTCCGGCGGTAGCGCGCGTGGGAGTCTCAAACTCAGAGGTGATATAAGCATCAGCTCGCAGCAAGTACTAGTAGACTGTCACATTAGCTCGTTACGCTGGGCTGATTTAAACATTAGGGACATTACTTTACAAGGGATAATATTATCAGGAGAAAGTCTTAGTGGTTACCTGCACTTGCAAATCGCTCAATTGCAGCAGAGGCAATGGTTATTACGTCAGCTAATTTTTACAGCTACCGGAGATGAGAAGCAGCATCAGCTAACATTGATCATGCTTGGTAAACCAAAGATAGCAGGTCAGTTACAAATACAAGGTCATTTCGATAGCACACATCAGCTATGGCATGGTGTACTTAGCCAAACTAGTTTCACAACCACTATCGGAGAAATACTAAAACGATTGGTGCCTAAATTTCAATTTCAATCTAATATGCAGGCTAGCGGTTTTGTTACAGGTAGCGCAGAGGTTGGTTGGGAAGCTGGCAGTAAACTACCGCATGCCAAAGTTGGACTTTTCGGCCAGAATATCAAAATCAGTCAGATAGTACCAGTACCGGGAAAAACCTGGCAGGTATTATTAGATAGGCTCATATTAAATGCAGGATTCGATAAAGATCAGGCACACTTTAATTGGTTACTAAAAATAGCTAGTAACGGTCAGTGTAACGGGCAATTACAAGTAGTGCATACTAAAAAAAAGCATAATATTAACGGTAATATTAATATTCAAGATATCTCTCTAGCGCTACTGAAGCCCCTCTTCGGGCGTGGAGAGAGCGTAGAAGGTATGCTAAATGCAGCCTTATTGATCAGCGGCAATACTAAGTTACCACAGCTTGACGGTCAGCTAAGATTAGAACAACTCATTATAAAACACACAGTAATACCTTGTTCTATGACAGAAAGCCGGTTAACACTGAATTTTTCAGGTACTAAATTAGATTTGCATGGATTGATTAGTACCAAACATGGACAAGTTAATATCATCGGCCACGCTAATTGGAACTGTGTTGATGTTTGGCAAGCGCGTATTGCCGCCTCGGGTAATAGAATGCGCATTACTATGCCGTCGATAGTACAGATAGTACAGTTAGATATATCTCCTAACATTGTTTTTGAAGCTACTCCGACGTTATTAACCCTTAACGGTAAGATAGACATTCCCTGGATGCGCATTAAAGTGAAAGATATGTCGGAAAGTACCGGGAGCATTTCATCTGATGAGGTACTATTAGATGAGCAACTTAAATTAGTGACAATGCGAGCACATGATCAAAGTATTGTTATTCCTATCATCACTAACCTATTAGTCCATGTTGGGAATGACGTACAAATCAATGCCTTAGGTTTGAAAGCTAATCTTTCAGGTGACCTAAAAGTAACTCAAGATCAAAAAAGACTGGGTATTAGTGGGGAAATAGATATTCCATCCGGCTATTTCCAAGCTTATGGTCAGGACTTAATCATAACTCAAGGCCAACTGCTCTTCTCTGGACCCATAGATCAGCCTTATCTCAACATCCAAGCGATCCGTGATCCAGAGTATACTAAGGATAATGTAATAGCTGGCGTACAAGTTACTGGTCCAGTTTACCAACCGATACTAGATGTATTTTCTAATCCGATTAAATCCCAGCCAGAAGCGCTGTCTTATTTATTAAAAGGCCACGGTATTGATGAAATGAGTACTGATCGTAATATCATGGTAGCAATGTTAATTAGAATGGGAATGGTACAAAGCGAGCAATTTTTAGGTAAAATTGGAGATTTATTTGGGGTGACTGATCTAGCTTTAGATACCCAGGGTAGTGGAGATAGTTCCAAAGTAATTTTCAGCGGATATATTGCTCCTAGATTACAGGTTAAATATAATCTTGATATTTTTGACTCACTAGCAACGTTAATCTTACATTACCGCTTAATGCCTCAACTTTATTTAGAAGTAGTATCTGGTCTTAACCAGGCACTGAACTTATTTTATAGATTTGATTTTTAAATACTTATGGTTGTAGTAAAGTATATTACTGAAACTTTATTATTTTTGATACCTATTTATCTTCCTTCGTTATGAGCTAAGTTTTGCTTTGCTCGTGAGAAGGATAGCATAATCTCTCTTTTAGCATCTTGAGCGTTTTCCCAGCCGTCTACTTTAACCCATTTGCCAGCTTCTAGATCTTTGTAGTGCTCGAAGAAGTGGATAATCTGCGCCCGCAGTTTTTGTGGTAAGTCTTCAATATCTTTTATATTTTCATATTCATTCGATAACGTAGTGTGCGGCACTGCGATCAGCTTAGCATCTTCACCAGATTCGTCGGTCATTTTTAGCATACCAATTGGACGGCAGCGGATTACGGAACCTGGTTGTAGTGGATAAGGTGTTGGTACCAGCACATCTACTGGATCACCGTCTAGCGATAAGGTATGGTTTATGTAACCGTAGTTACAAGGATAAAACATCGCAGTGGACATAAAACGATCAATAAATAACACTCCTATTTCTTTATTTACTTCATATTTAATCGAAGCAGCCGTATTTGCTGGAATTTCTACCACCACGTAAATATCATCTGGTATATTTTGTCCTGCAGGTACCAAATTTAAGCTCATGTAACTTTCCTTCAATATAATTTATCCGTAGTTAGCCTAAATAAGTGACAATAAAAAGCAGTTTTCCCTAAAGTAATTGATCTATTATAACATAGTGTAGTAATATGTGTACTAAAATTACGGTGAGTGGCGCAGCCTGGTAGCGTAATACGTTCGGGACGTATTGGACGGAGGTTCAAATCCTCTCTCACCGACCACAGAATAGGTACATAATACACAACATATTCAACTCATGCCCGTAGCTATCTCAGCAGTTAGAAACTCTACGATAGTACTAAGTTTCATGATCTTTTTTTCACCGCTACGGCGATTTTGGTATTCTATCTCTTCAGTATCTAGATTACGATCGCCTATGACGATCGTATGTGGCACCCCAATCAGTTCAATATCAGCAAACATAACGCCCGGACGTTCTTGTCTATCGTCTAATAGTACGTCGATGTGGTTAGTGCGTAGTAGATTATAAAGTTGTTCTGCGGTGTTTTTAACCCGAAAAGATTGATGCATATTTATCGGCAAAATAGCCACATTGAAAGGTGCTAGTGCTTCTGGCCATAAAATACCGCGCTCATCATGGTACTGCTCTATAACTGCGGCAACGACACGAGTAATACCGATGCCATAGCAGCCCATCGTGACAATCTGATGATTGCCGTCTTTGCCTTGCACCGTAGCTTTTATAGCTTCGGAATATTTGCTTCCTAGCTGGAATATATGTCCTACTTCAATCCCGCTTTGTATTAGCAGAGTTCCCTGACCATCCGGACTAAGATCACCATGAATTACTTTTCTAAGATCTGCCACTTCTGGCAAACATAGATCTCGTTCCCAGTTAATACCGAAAAAGTATTTGCCATCAATATTAGCGCCGGCAACGAAATCGCTCATTAACGCAACACTATGATCAATCACCAATGGCAATGGCAAATTCACCGGTCCTAGTGAACTGGAACTAGCGCCGATAGCTAAGCGGATCTCATCTTCAGTCGCAAAAACCAGAGGAGTTGCCACCTGAGGTAGTTTTTCTACCTTAGCGTCATTGAGATAATGATCGCCTCGTACCATCAGCGCTACCAACGGTAGATCCGCATCTTTTTTAGCACGAACAATAATCATCTTAATAGTTTTTTCTATCGGTAAGCTAAATTGTTTCAATAATTCAGCAACAGTGGAAATACCAGACGTATCTACTAAATGCATTTTCATACTAGGTTGATCACATTTAGTAGATGATACCACAGCTTCCGCAATTTCAATATTAGCAGCATAATCAGAAGTAGTAGAAAATACCATATGGTCTTCGCCATTACCGACTAGTACCTGGAACTCATGTGATACGATACCACCTATCGAGCCGGTATCCGCCTGTACCGTGCAAAAATCCAGACCCATACGGGTAAAAATTGCGCTGTAGGCACGATACATTGCGTCATAAGTTACTTGCAGCGACTCTTGATTAGCATGAAAAGAGTAAGCATCTTTCATTACAAATTCACGCGAACGCATCACGCCAAAACGTGGACGAACTTCGTCACGGAATTTTGTCTGAATCTGGAATAAATTCAGTGGGAGTTGTTTATAAGATCTAACTTCATTACGAATTAAATCAGTAATAACTTCTTCATGAGTCGGTCCTAGAAGAAACGCACGAGCGCTTCGATCGGTAAAACGTAGGAGTTCCTGACCATATTGTTCCCAGCGTCCACTCTTCTGCCACAAATCTGCTGGCTGTACTATCGGCATGGATACTTCGATAGCTCCAGCATTGTTCATCTCTTCTCGCACGATGTTTTCTACCTTACGTAGTGTGCGTAGACCAGTAGGCAGCCAAGTATAGAGACCTGATGCCAATTGACGAATCATTCCTGCGCGTAGCATCAATTGGTGGCTGACCACTTCTGCATCTACGGGAATTTCCTTAAGAGTAGAGAGTAAATATTGGCTAGTACGCATGCTTATCTCCTTCTAGTCTAGTCTTAGCCGACCTAATTAAATAGAGATGTAGATGCGCATAATATCTGAAACCTTTTGCAGTAGAATGCCGAAGACCGGACTCGAACCGGTACACCTAAAGGTGGTTGATTTTGAATCAACTGCGTCTACCAATTTCGCCACTTCGGCCTTGAAAGATCTTCGTAAGTGAAGATAGATAAACTTACTATTTACATAAACTAATTTACTAGTATTAATACCCGTACTAATCAGCTACGGGTATTGGGTAGAGATAAAAATACCATGAATTTATATTCTATCGTAACCTCATTTGCAAACCAAGTTTTTTATGTTATTACTTGATATTATTGATTTAATTACTGAGTTTAGATTGGCTTAATAGCCTTATTTGAGCAAAAAATTTTTGACCAGCCTAGTTTACGGCTTAAAGTATGAAAATAATTATAATCATTCGGATGGATCAAATATAGGTAGTAATTGCTACGGCGGATTACAATTTCATCTCCATCATGGATGGGAAAGGTGATCTGACTATCGCAGCTAATTTCTACATCAGGCTTCCATTCAGCAAATTTAAGTCTGATAGTACTGCTACCATGGATAACTAACGGACGGGAAGAAAGAGTGTGCGGAAACATAGGTACAAGTGCTATCGTATCCACAGTAGGGGTAAGGATAGGACCTCCAGCAGAAAGAGAGTAGGCAGTAGATCCGGTAGGAGTAGATATAATCAGTCCGTCGGCACGTTGTGAAAATGCGAAGTGATCATCGATATAAACATCAAATTCAATCATATGTGCGACCTTACCAGAATGTAGCACAACTTCATTAATAGCGGTACTAGGTTGTCCGCATATGTTGTTACGACAAATACGCGCTTCTAGTAAGAAGCGTTTATCACTGTGATAATTACCTGCTAAAACATCGGATAACTGTGTTAACGCTGAGTCTGGGTCTAAATCAGTGAGAAAACCCACATTACCACGGTTGATGCCAATAACTTTTATATAGTAGCGGGATAAAATCCGCGCTGCACCTAGCATATTACCGTCACCACCGATAACAATCGCTAGGTCTGCCTGCTGGCCTATATCTGCTAAACTACCGGTTATAGTATCGTATAATTCCAAATCACTAGCAATTTTATGTTCTATGATAACTTTTATACCCTTTTTTATTAACCAATAATATAGCATTTCATGGGTAGCTAGTGCATTTGGATAGCCGGGATGGCCGACAATACCAATAGTTTTAAAAGTTGCCGTAATGTTCTTGGTGATATCTGCGTTTGTTTTGTCTTTTGCCAGTTTCATTATGTTTCGTCCCTTGAATCCTTACTATTTATCCCCATAATAACCGGACTCGTAAGAATAATGCTGAAGCGCGGAGAAAACGTATGATGAGTCAAGAAATAAACACTCCTGACGAGCAAGTCTCACAAGATCACCAAAAAGATCAAGCACAAGCACAAGCACAAGTAGAAGTCGCGCCTGAAATGGTTGAAGAAGTGGTCGATCCTAGAGATGAGCGTATTGAAGAACTAGAAGTAGAACTAGCACAGTTGCAACAGCGCGAACGAGATTGCCTACTACGTGCTAAAGCAGAAATAGAGAACATGCGCCGCCGCAGTCAGATAGAAGTAGAAAAAGCCTATAAATTTTCTCTAGAACGTTTTGTCAGTGAATTACTACCGGTGATTGATAATTTAGAGCGCGCATTGGAGATGTCAGATAAATCTAACAGCGATCTAACTTCTACCATTGAAGGCATTGAGCTCACGTTGAAATCTCTGCTAGATGCTGTACGTAAATTTGGGCTCGAAGTTATAAGTGAAATACACATTCCATTTAACCCAGACGTACATCAGGCAATTACCATACTCGAATCTGAAGAGCATGAACCTAATAATGTCATAATCGTTATGCAGAAAGGCTATACTCTAAATGGTCGTCTTATTCGCCCGGCTATGGTTACAGTATCTAAAGCAAAAAGTTAACTATTTAACATTGACTCGGTACTATACTACTATATTTTGTTTATGTGGTTCACGTGATGCCACCCTATGGGTAGTTTTGGCTCCCAGTTTATGGTAGTTTTACCTTGTTCTTTTAGCAGAGTATTAACCTTTGAGAAATGATGGCAACCAATAAAGCCGCGATGCGCGGACAGCGGAGATGGGTGTGATGCTTTTAGAATGTAGTGGCGTCTCACGTCTATTATTTTGCTTTTTGTGTGCGCATGATTACCCCATAGAAGAAAGATAATGCCTTCACCTAGGCTATTAACTAAAGTAATCACTTTATTGGTAAAAATTTCCCAACCTAAGTGGGCGTGGGAATGTGCTTTGCCTGCTTCTACGGTTAATACTGTATTGAGTAGCATTATTCCCTGTGTTGCCCAACTATGTAAATAACCATGTGGTGGTATAATAAAGCCAGGTATATCGTTCTTTAGCTCTTTATAGATGTTTATCAGTGATGGTGGTATAGGTACACCAGGCGGTACAGAAAATGATAAACCATGGGCTTGCTTAGGCCCATGATAGGGATCTTGACCGAGGATAAGAACCTTAATAGTATTAAGTTCCGTCAGGCAAAAAGCTTTAAATATATCGTTCTGCGCTGGATAAATAGTAACGCCTGCTGCCCGTTCGCTAGCTATAAAAGCTAATATGTTCTTAAAATAAAGCTGTTTTTTTTCCTCCGAAATCATATGCAGCCAATTCATATTTTGTCCATTAATCATCTGATTAAGTTTCTATTCTATTATTCACTAGTATGTTGATCTTTTACTTTTATCCTGATCCATAGTAATAAGCCTTCCTTCCTGGTTGTAGAATAGTTGGTTGCGGGTTGGGCTGCATAGTAGGATAATCCAGCGTATAATGTAACCCGCGGCTCTCTTTGCGTAAGAGGGCACTTTTAACAATCAGTCCCGCTACTTGAAGTAGGTTACGTACTTCTAGTGCAGCGTGAGATATCCTAAAATTAGAGTAATACTCATTCATTTCTTTAGTAAGAAAGTTGATACGATATAGTGCACTCTCTAATCGTTTTGTTGTGCGCACAATACCAACATGATCCCACATCAATAGCCGCAGTTCTTGCCAATGCTGCTGTAAGACTATCTCATCACCATAACCAGAGTTACTAATAGAGCTATGATTCCAAGAAGGTAACTGATGTTCTTGTTTTACGAAAGTTGGTAAGCGGTGCAAAATATCTACAGACGCAGTCCAGCCATAGACTAGGCACTCAAGCAAAGAGTTGGATGCCAGTCTATTAGCACCGTGTAGGCCGGTATAACTTACTTCGCCGATAGCGTAAAGCCCGTCTAGATCGGTACGTCCATGTTTATCGACCATAACACCACCGCAGGTATAGTGTGCTGCTGGAACTATAGGAATCGGTTGGCGAGTTAAATCGATATCTAGCGTACGTAACTTATCATAGATCGTAGGAAAATGATGGCGAATAAACTTCTCAGGCCTATAGCTGATATCTAAATACATACATTTTGCCCCTAAACGTCTCATTTCGTGATCGATAGCGCGCGCCACGATATCCCTAGGTGCTAGTTCAGCTCGTAAGTCAAAATCAGGCATAAAGCGGCTGCCATCCGGTCGATATAGGTAGGCGCCTTCGCCACGTAGCGCTTCTGTTAACAGAAAATTACGAGCTTGCGGATGGAATAATGAGGTGGGGTGGAACTGATTAAATTCAAGATTTGCAACTCGGCACCCAGCACGCCAGGCCATTGCAATACCGTCACCAGATGAGATATCTGGGTTAGTGGTATATTGATAAACTTTGGAGGCTCCGCCTGTTGCTAGTACGACGGCGGCACAAGCATAGCACCGTTCCACTTTTTCCTGGGATCTATTCCAGATATAGGTGCCAACCACCCTACTGGGGCCGCACAGACCTATTGTATTCGAGGTAACGAGATCTACGGCGTGACAGTGTTCTATTATATGAATATTAGGATGCAGTGCCGCCTTGTGAATAAGAATTGTTTCTATTGCTTTACCAGTAGCATCAGCAGCATGTAATACGCGACGATAACTATGGCCTCCTTCTCGGGTAAGATGATAACGTGTGTTAAGCGGCACCGGTAAGGTCGCATTCTCTGCCTCTACATCGAATAGTACACCTTGCTGGACCAGCCACTCCACGCAATGGCGAGCATTACTAGCGATAAATTCTACCACATCGCGATTACAGAGTCCGGCACCGGCTTGTAACGTATCTTCTACATGAGAATTGATACTATCCATATCCTCAAAGACAGCAGCTATACCACCCTGTGCATACCAAGTGGAGCTCTCATTCAATAAATCTTTGCTAAGGATGATAACTTTGCAGTGTTCAGCTAGACGAAGCGCGAGCGATAAACCTGCCGCACCACTACCGATGATTAGTACGTCAGTGACATATTCAGTTAATGGTTGCATAACGAAAGAGTTACATTTGCTAATATACTAATACTGATGTTAACACCCAATCTCCGCAGTATAAATATTTTTTAACCTTCTATTTAACTTATCAAATGACCTAAAATCGGGGAGATAAAAAAAGTAAATTAGCATTTGGTATGGTGGCCCCTGCTGGACTTGAACCAGCGATCAAACGATTATGAGTCGCCTGCTCTAACCACTGAGCTAAGGGGCCAAACTAATAGTAAATTATAAATAGTACCGCTAAACTGGTCCATAGTTTTTTTGCTAGATTGATGATTTCTTCCTATTTAATCATCCAAAAAGCTACGCAGAACCTCAGAGCGGCTTGGATGGCGTAATTTCCGCAATGCCTTAGCTTCAATTTGCCGGATACGTTCACGAGTTACGTCAAATTGTTTACCTACTTCTTCTAATGTATGATCTGTATTCATATCTATCCCGAAACGCATACGTAGTACTTTAGCTTCACGAGCGGTCAGACCAGCCAGTACGTCATGGGTAGCAGAACGTAGGCTTTCAGAAGTAGCTGATTCTAAAGGAAGCTCTAAGGTCGTATCCTCGATAAAATCACCTAAATGTGAATCTTCATCATCCCCAATCGGTGTTTCCATAGATAAAGGTTCTTTAGCTATTTTCAGTACCTTACGAATTTTATCTTCTGGCATCAACATACGTTCTGCTAGCTCTTCTGGTGTCGGTTCTCGTCCCATTTCCTGTAGCATCTGCCGGGAAATCCTATTTAGCTTATTAATAGTCTCAATCATATGTACTGGAATGCGTATAGTACGTGCCTGATCAGCAATAGAACGAGTAATAGCCTGGCGGATCCACCAGGTAGCATAAGTAGAGAACTTATAGCCACGGCGATATTCAAATTTATCTACCGCCTTCATCAGACCAATGTTGCCTTCCTGGATCAAATCAAGAAATTGCAGACCGCGGTTAGTATATTTCTTGGCGATAGAAATAACCAACCGTAAGTTAGCTTCTACCATTTCTTTCTTGGCGCGACGAGCTTTCGCTTCACCAATTGACATGCGGCGGTTAATTTCTTTTACCTGTTCGATGCTTAGGTCAGTTTCTTCTTCTATTTGGCGTAGTTTTTGCAAGCTCTCACGTACGTCTTCATCTACTTTATGCAGTTTTTCAGACCATGGCTTGTTCATAGTAAGTGCTGTTTTGAACCAGGTTTCACTAGTTTCATTACCAGCAAATAGCTTGACAAAGTTTTTCTTCGGCATTTTGCTGATTTCGACACATAGCTTCATGATCAAACGTTCTTGAGTACGCACTCGATCCATCATAGCGCGCATGTTCTTGACGAGATAGTCAAACTGTTTTGGCACCAAATGAAACTGCTTGAAGATCTCGGATAGCTTGATAATTTCTTCTATGGCTTTGGTATGACTGCGGCCTTTGGTCTGAATAATATTACGAGTTATTTCATATTGTTCGCGTAATTCGATAAATTTCTGGTGGGCAAGTTCAGTATCGATGCTACTATCTTCGTTAGTATGATCGTCATCAACGTCCTCTTCTTCTTCGTCATCGTTGATGTCTGAAGGTAGTTCTGAACTCATATGGCGAGAGGTCGACGCTATGTCGACTTCTTCCGCATGAGCATCGACAAAGTCTGTTATGAGATCTGCTAAACGAACTTCACCAGATTTGACGCGATCATACTGTTTAAGTAGATACGTGATAGCTTCAGGATACTCAGCAACAGAAGATTGCACCTGATTAATACCATCTTCTATACGTTTCGCAATATCAATTTCACCTTCGCGGGTCAGTAGCTCTACAGTGCCCATTTCGCGCATATACATGCGAACAGGATCAGTAGTACGCCCGATTTCTGACTCTACGCTAGATAGTACCTGGGCGGCTGCTTCTACAGCATCTTCATCAGTATCGGAGGTCGTTTCAGCTAAAAGAAGGTCATCAGCGTCTGGTGCTTCTTCCATGACTTGGATGCCCATATCATTAATCATCTGGATGATATCTTCTATCTGATCAGAGTCAACAATATCTTCCGGTAAGTGGTCGTTGACCTCAGCAAAAGTCAAATAGCCTTGCTCTTTACCACGTGTGACAAGTAACTTTAGCTGTGAATGCTGGTTTTGTTCCATAACAAGGTATCCACATATCAGAGTAACATGCTCTTTTATTGATCTTTTTTTGCTAATGCTTGATTAAGCGACCAAAGTTCTTTACGCTCTTCAGCAGTCAGACCATGCGTTCGGTCAAGAGCAATAAGGGCTTCTTGGCGTTGTTCAAGTATAGAGTCGTACAGACTCGTCAATGCATCGACAAACGTTGTTTCGATCATATCTTCTATGATCATGTGGTTCCAGGTTACTAAAGTTTCAAGTTGTGAGTAAAATTTATTATTACGATAAAACTCTAACAACTGTCCTGTAGTTAACCACGGCTGTGTTTGGCAAGTTTTCACTAAGTTAATAAACAGCATTACTCCTGGCTGTTTCGCTTGCTCTAGTCCCTGAATGATCGGAACCAAGGTGGAAAGCCATGGATTTTGCACTAGTAATCCTATCAGGATACGCATAGTTGTGCATTTCATCCGCGGCTGTCGCCAAATATATGCTTGCCTTACTTTTTTATTAGGTAGCAGGAGTTTTTCCAGCTGGCTATCGTCAATAAGACCAAGTTTATGACCTAATTGCTGCCGAAGACATATACGTAGGATACTACCTGGTATTTGATGGATCAGGGGTAATGCCAGTGCACTCAGTTTAGCACGACCGTCTAGATTACTAAGGTCAACCTGTTGCATTAACGTTTCAAACAAAAATTTAGATAGTGGCTGTGCCTGTTCAATACATTGTTCGAATGCTGTTTGACCAATTTTACGTACTAGCGTATCAGGATCTTCCCCCTCAGACAAAAACATAAAGCGCAATTGACGCCCGTCTATTAGGTAGGGTAGAGCGTTTTCTAGTGTCCTCCAGGCTGCCTCCTGTCCTGCACGATCTCCATCATAACAGCAAATGACTTGATCGGTGGTACGATATAGTAACTGAATATGTTCGGTAGTTGTTGCGGTGCCAAGGGATGCAACCGCATAATCTATACCAAACTGCGTCAAAGTCACTACATCCATATAGCCTTCTACAACTAATACCCGAGATAATTTAGTATGTTTCTGTTGTGCTTCATACAGGCCGTATAACTGGCGGCTTTTATGAAAAATATCAGTTTCTGGTGAATTTAGGTACTTAGGCTGACCTTCTCCGAGAATACGGCCGCCAAAGGCTATGATTCGCCCACGCTTGTCACGAAGAGGAAAAATAACTCGATTACGAAAACGATCATAAGTATCGCCGTTATTATTTTGAATCACCATGCCGGCTGCTTTGAGCAAGGTTATTTCTTCAGCTGAACGACCGAAGTACTTGATCATGTTGTTCCAGCCCGGCGGCGCAAAGCCGATCGCAAAATTATTGATGACGATTTCACTCAGACCGCGTTGTTGAAGATAGTTATGAACTAACATTGCCTGTTTATTTAGCGATTGCTGATAAAATTTACTGAGCTGATTCATAAGCTTATAAAGGCTCTGGCGCGAATGCAACTTCTGCTGCCAATTGGAACTAAAATGCGCTTCGTATGGGACATTTAAGCCACATATTGTGGCTAATTCTTCAATAGATTCTAGAAACTCTAGACGATCATAATTCATCAGAAAATCGATGGCGTTACCATGAGAGCCGCAGCTGAAACAGTGATAAAATTGCTTTTCACTACTAACGTTAAACGAAGGGATTTTATCATGATGGAACGGACAGCAAGCAATAAAATGCTTACCCTGCTTTTTTAGCTTAACTCGTGCATCAATTAGGTCAACGATGTCAGTACGTGCCAATAAACTATTGATAAATGTACGTGGAATTCGTCCAGCCATAAGCTCTATAAAATTAGCTCTAAAACTTAAACAAGCTACTACATCTACACAGATGTAGTAACACAATCTAGCGAAGGTATAACATGGCAGAAGTATACTCTTATCTAAAAAATGTTAATTAACTTAATATAGACGAGTACGACGTGCGTTTTCACGAGCTAGTTTTTTGGTATAACGTTTTACTGCTGAAGCTTTCGCTCGTTTGCGTTCCGTAGTAGGTTTTTCATAGAACTCACGACGACGAACTTCGGATAGAACTCCTGCTTTTTCGCAAGAACGTTTAAAGCGACGGAGTGCCACGTCGAATGGCTCGTTTTCACGTACTTTAATTACCGGCATATTTTTTGTCTCACAAGAAAATAAATATTTTACAAGCAAATATTTATTTGATTACTATTTCTTAAATCGTACTGAATTTTACTTTAAGTATGCTTCTTTTGTAAAGTAATGATATTTTTGACTTGGAATATTGCTGATTGATTTACCAATTTTAGTGTAAGTGCAAATATATTATATTTAATAGGAATGATAAAAATTATGCCAGTATTAGGTATTGAGACTTCCTGTGATGAAACTGGCGTGGCAATTTATGATGATCAGCAAGGGCTACTAGCGAATCAAATTTACAGCCAGGTGAGACTACATGCAGATTATGGCGGTGTGGTACCTGAACTAGCGTCTCGTGATCACGTACGAAAAACAGTGCCTTTAATTCAAGCAGCACTATTAGAGGCTGGACTACAGGCAAAAGATATCAACGGAGTTGCGTATACCGCTGGACCAGGACTAGTTAGCGCGCTGATGGTAGGAGCTACCGTAGGATGCGCGCTAGCCTATGCATGGAGGGTACCGGATATAGCTGTGCACCATATGGAAGGTCATTTGCTAGCACCGATGTTGGAGGCTAATCCTCCAGATTTTCCTTTTGCCGCGCTGTTAGTATCTGGTGCGCATACTCAACTTATAGCGGTAACAGGCATCGGTGAATATCAATTACTAGGTGAGTCTATAGATGATGCTGCAGGTGAGGTATTTGATAAGATAGCTAAGCTACTTGGTCTCGATTATCCAGGAGGACCTCTGTTATCACTAATAGCACAACAAGGCGTTGCAGGACGCTATACTTTTCCGCGGCCTATGACTGACCGCCCTGGTCTGAATTTCAGTTTCTCTGGATTAAAAACCTTTGCTGCTAATACAATAAATGCGGTCGCTAGGAATGCACAGACTGATGCCGATGTGGCGCGGGCATTCGAAGATGCGGTAGTAGATACGTTAGCAATTAAATGCCGCCGTGCGCTAGATCAAACTGGTTTACAAAGACTAGTAATTGCAGGCGGCGTTAGCGCTAACCAGACGCTACGTACGCGTATGAAGGAGATGATCGAACAACGGGGAAAGGGAGAGAAAGTATTTTACGCACGACCTGAGTTATGTACTGATAATGGTGCAATGATCGCATACGTTGGCATGGTACGGTTACCATCCTGTACCAAGAGAAAGAGTCAATTAGCAGTCACAGTACGCCCACGTTGGCCACTAGAAGAGTTAACAACCGTAAGAACCTAATCAATTTGTTCAGACAAAAAATTATATTTGTGACATATCATGGAATTTAACACGTGGATATTATCTTTATTGAACAATTAACCGTAATGGCCTTCATTGGTGTTTATGACTGGGAGCAGCAATATTTGCAAAAGTTAGTTTTCGATTTAGAACTTGGCTGGGATAACCTACCAGCAGCGCGTAGCGACAATATATCTGATAGTCTGAGCTATACCGATGTTAGCGAAACTGTATTGTCTTTAGTTAGTAGTAATTGTTTTACACTGATAGAACGAGTGGCCGAAGAGGTAGCGGAACTACTAATCACTAAATTTTCTCTCACCTGGGTACGCATTAAAGTAACTAAACCAGGAGCTGTGCCGCAGGCGGCAAGCGTCGGCGTCATTATTCAGCGTGGACAGAAAAAATGACATCTTTTGATCGTTATGATTTGAGGTAAATGTAATATGGCAGATATGCACTGGTTAGTAATTGCGTTGATACTTGGCCTAGTAGAAGGAGTAACAGAATTTTTACCTATCTCCTCTACCGGACATATGATATTAGTAAGTAATTTACTAGGATTAAATGACGATAAGACGAAGACCTTTGAGATTATGATCCAACTTGGCCCCATTTTAGCGGTAGTTGTCATTTTCTGGCGTCGGTTATTTAGTCTGATCGGCATCAACTTTAATAGTGTCAGTAGCGATCGTAGGTTGCATCTCAATCATATTATACTGGGCATAGTACCATCTGTAGTATTTGGATTAATGTTTCACAAAAAAATCAAATCTCTTTTTGAACCAAAATACGTGATGTATGCGTTGGTTGTTGGTAGTCTGTTACTACTAGCAGGTCAATGGCTGAATCCTAGAAAACCCCGCGCTACTAGTATTGACGATATTAGCTATCGACAAGCTTTTTTTATCGGCTGTTTTCAATGTTTTGCTTTATGGCCTGGTTTCTCACGTTCTGGTGCGACAATTAGTGGTGGCTTATTGGTAGGAGTAAGCCGTGATGCTGCGTTTGAGTTTTCCTTTATTCTAGCTGTGCCGATGATATTAGGAGCTACAATATTAGATGTATATAAAAGCTTACCTTGTTTATTCTGGCAAGATTGGCCAATGTTCATCGTTGGTTTGTTCACGGCGTTTATTGTAGCCCTGATTACTATTCAATTCTTCTGGCATATTATTAAGTCCATATCCTTAGTTCCTTTTGTTCTCTATCGCTTTCTACTTGTAACTCTTTTCTACTGGGTTTTAATATATTAGGGATTAGGATATCGTATCCTCTATCCGGTTTATGCTACTAAATTATCGTATAGTGAAGTAAATTTAATACCTACCCTGTTGCTTCCATCTTGCTATTGCACGCTGACGTTGCTGACGCAACTGTTCTCCAATTTGTTGGCCGGTAAAACCATTATCTACAACCTCGCGCGACGTAATAGAAGAGGCTATGCGGTAGGCTTCACGCAGTAATTCGCCCTGGGGATAGGGATGATTTTCAAACCCGGTGCGCCCACGGGCATCTGCTGTACTAATGAGGATCATCTGTTCTAGACGCTCAGGACGACGCCAGACATCGATAGCATAAAAAAATGTTATTAGCTTCTTCGGCGTTAGCTTTGCTACGCAGTGCAGCAAATCATGATACTTAGTAACTATTATAGCCAAATTACGTAGTGAATTTGGCACCCGTAGACGTTTGCACAAAGAATTAACTAACTTGACTCCAGCAGGTCCGTGCCCATGATGACTAGGCCACTTATCGCGTGGAGTCAATCCTTTACCAACATCATGACAGAGCGAAGCAAAACGGACCGCGATATTGTCGGATAACTGCGCCGTCATTGCTACGGTCATTAGAGTATGAATACCAGTATCGATTTCTGGATGCCATTTAGCAGGTGCTGGGATACCAAAAAGTGTATCTAATTCAGGAAAAAGCGTCTTAAGAGCACCACAATCACGTAGAACCTGAAAATATATTTGCGGATTACGTGTAACTAGTGCTTTTTCTGTTTCTTTCCATACTCGCTCTGGCGATAGCAGTGGTAACTCACCAGTCATATGCTGCATCATAACTAATGTATCCGGCACGATACGGAAATTTAGGTGAGCTAGCTGTGCTGCAAATCGTGCGACCCTAAGTACACGTAACGGATCTTCGTAGAAAGCTTCTGAGACATGGCGTAGCCAGCGTTGGTGAATATCACGCTGACCATGATAGGGATCAATCAATAATCCCTGTGCATCGCAAGCTATCGCATTTATAGTAAGATCACGGCGCCGAAGATCTTCTTCTAACGTTATTTCTGGTGAAGCATAATAGGTAAAGCCGGTATAACCACCCATTACTGACTTTTTTTCAAAACGTGCAAGTGCATATTCTTCCCCACTTTCGGGATGTAGGAACACCGGAAAATCTTTTCCAACTTGTTGATATCCGGCCATGAGCATTTCTTGCCGTGTTGCGCCGATGACAACCCAATCCCGTTCTGCTACCGGAAGCTGCAGTAACCTGTTACGTACGGCACCGCCCACCAGATATTTTTCCAAATTGATCTCCCTTCGACGTGTAGACGTATAATAGGTAATAGAAAAATGAAACGTATCTAGTTGGATATTGCTTTAAACATACATACTCTTTCCTATTAAAGCTTCATTAATTATGTCCGTTATTTTTAATGTTAATCTGAATTTAAATAGGATATAATCTAATCTTACTGTAATAAAATTAGTAGATTATGTCTGGTGGTAATGTGGTCGTTAATATCTAACTTTTAATCAAAGTACTCTATTTATTATTTTCCATGTTTTTTAAGGAATGTTTGCCCAGCGAGCATTCTTGTGGTGTATCAGGCGTAGTTTTTTCATCGCTGTCTTTCTTCATCAGCATCATTTCCAGCGCCTTCAGACGTAATTCTAATTGGCTAAGTTTTTCGCGGGTACGTAGTAGTACCTGGGTTTGTACATCAAATTTTTCACAGCTAATTAAATTCATACGATTAAACTGGTTTTGCAAAACCTGACGGATCTTTTTTTCTATATCGTCTCCTAGGTTGCGAATACTTTTAGGTAACGAATCATGAACTTGGAGAACAAGTGCTTCTATTTTTTGGGGATCTATCATAGTTAGTTCTCTAAACTAGTTAGAATAGAATTGGTTAAATGTAATGCTAGTTAAATTCAAAGAAAAACACTATAAAATATAACCATATTTTGTTACTAATTTTTCTATTTTTAATGAAACTGTTTTATTACATGGGAGGCTTTCATCATCCGCTGTCATTTTTCATGAAGTTTTATTAAATAATTTTACTAACTAAAATTAACCAGTACTCAATTACTTTACTTATACTGGTAATTTTTTTTACGTTTAAGCCTACCTTTTAGTTCTAGTAACCTATAATAATTTAGAGGTTGATCTTACCATGAATAAGATACTTTTTTCCCAATTCGGTACACCCATAGAACGCGTAGAAATAGCGCTTGGTGCTTTACGTCATGGCCGTGGTGTATTAGTACTAGATGATGAAGATCGGGAAAATGAAGGCGATATGATTTTTGCAGCAGAAAATATGACTATTGAGCAAATGGCACTTGCTATTCGTTATGGCAGCGGTATCGTATGCCTGTGTCTTACTGAAGAACGCCGTCAACAACTAGAGCTACCGATGATGGTAGAGCGCAATACTAGCCACTATAAAACCGCCTTCACCGTAACCATAGAAGCTGCAGAAGGTGTGACTACTGGTGTTTCTGCGGCTGATAGAATCACTACGATTCACGCAGCTATCAACGATGATGCTATACCATCAGATCTCAATCGCCCTGGGCATGTCTTCCCACTACTAGCTCAGCTAGGCGGTGTACTGAATCGGGGAGGGCATACCGAGGCAGCCATTGATTTAACCTCACTTGCTGGTCTTAAGCCTGCTGGCGTATTATGCGAAGTAACTAATCAAGATGGTAGCATGGCGCGGACATCAGAAATAATTGCCTTTAGCCATCAGCACAATATGCCAGTGCTCACCATAGACGATTTGGTAGCCTATCGTCTAGCTTTGCTCTAGCCAACTTTCATTATCAGGCTAAGTTATCGCTTTCAAGCACATTATGAGAAATTATAACTACAATAGACAATGTTAATCTATGGAAAGCCTGTTAAAACTTCCTGTAGCGTGTGGGGCTAATATCAGGATATTACAAATAACAGATACTCACTTGTTCGCAAGTAAGCACGATACTTTACTTGGAGTAAAGACTTTCTATAGCTATAATGCAGTACTGGACGCAGTGCAAGCTACAGATGATCATTTTGATCTGGTAGTGGTAACCGGAGATCTGGCACAGGACTACTCACCTAATGCTTATCGTCACTTTGCTAGTGGTATGACGCGGCTGCCGGCACCATGTGTCTGGTTACCGGGTAATCACGATTACCAACCGGTGATGGTGAATATTCTAGCTGAGTACGGGATTTCTCCGGCAAAACAAGTAATAATGGGTGAAAACTGGCAGCTTTTGCTACTTGATAGCCAGGTATATGGTGTACCATACGGCAAATTAAGCGACTACCAATTAAAATGGCTTGTCAAAATTTTAGTACAGCAGCCGCTGCGCCATACCATACTTTTGCTACATCATCACCCTTGTCCTTCAGGATCTATCTGGCTAGACCAGCATCGCCTAGGTAATGCCCACAGATTGGCAGAGGTACTACAGCAGCATCCCTTAGTTCATACTCTGCTATGCGGTCATATTCATCAAGAGCTAGATGTAAACTGGCAAGGACGACGTGTGCTGGCTTCGCCCTCAACTTGCGTACAGTTCAAACCGCATCATACTAGCTTCACTATCGATACAGTAGGTCCTGGCTGGCGTTATCTTGACCTTACTTTGGAGGGAGATGTTTATACTGAAGTGCGTCGATTGACGAGTCATGAGTACCTACCTGACATTAATAACGAAGGCTACTAAATTATGCCTATCTTATCGTATTATTCTATGAACTTACTTATATAACGTGAGACTCATATTTAGCAACTTCTGCGTTTAGTTCATCGATCTTGTTTTTCATTATTTCACGACAGTATTTAGTCAATCCTCGTACCTGTTTCCTACTATAGTCTTGGGTATCTATAGGTGGAAGAATTTCGATAATAACGATCCCATTAGACCAGCGGTTAAGCTTAATCTTATCGGTAGTATTGGAGACGCAAATTGGTACGATTGGCACTTCAGCTGCAATAGCAGTGTAAAAAGCACCAGTTTTGAACGGTAGCAGTCCGCGTCCGCGGTTGCGAGTTCCTTCTGGAAATATCCAAATAGATATGTTACGTTTTTTCATACTATCGACAATCTGGCTTAGTATCTTATGGGCACGAGTGCCGTTATCACGATCAATAAGTAAATTACCGGTGAGCCAATAAAGTGGACCAAAAAGTGGGATCCACAGTAGGCTTTTTTTACCAACGGTAACCGTCCGCGGTTGTACTACATAGGCGGCGGTCACCATATCGTAATAGTTTTGATGATTAGCGATATAGATGCAATTTTGCGGTAAAGTTACTTTTTGAGGAAAACGTACCTCAATTTTGATTCCAAATAGGGGTGCCATACGCCCAAACCAACGGCCGAATGCCGCAACATGACGAGGATTACGCGGGCTAAAGAGACAATAAATTAAGCCTAATATGCAGATCATAATAGAGAATAGTACCACCAAAAAGGCGCGAACAATAGCTAGTAGCATGTTTACCTCTTAACTCTCTGATCTACTGTAACTAGAATATCGTACTCAAATTTTATACTAGTTAGGAATACTTTAGTCGGAAGCTGATAAAGCAGCTTACAGCGCATCTTTTAGATCAGTTAGCAGCTTAATTGATTGATGTTGAAAATCACAGTAAAAAATATAATATACTCGTTAGTAGTAATATTTTTATATTTTTCAGAGGATTCAGATCTGTTCTAATATCGTGAGTGCATCAGTCAGTTTCTTCACACCGAATATTTGCATATTCTCTGGCACTTTTTTTGGCACATTAGCTTCAGGTAATATGGCATAGCGGAAACCATGTTTCGCGGCTTCAGTAATACGCTCTTGACCACTCTGAACTGGGCGAATTTCACCAGCAAGTCCTACTTCACCAAATACTACCAAGTCTCTTGGTAGCGGACGGTTATGTAAGCTAGATACTATAGCTAACATCAGTGCTAAGTCAGCGCTGGTTTCACTAACTTTTACTCCACCAACTACATTTACGAACACATCCTGATTTGCCATCTGTAGCCCACCGTGGCGATGTAGCACCGCTAGCAATATTTCTAGCCTATTTTGTTCTAATCCCACCACGATCCTACGGCGCGGCTGTGCGATTATAGAATCATCTACCAGGGCCTGAATTTCTACTAAAAGCGGGCGAGTACCTTCCCATACTACCATAACACTACTGCCTGCGGTCATTTCTTCCCTTCGACGAAGGAAAATAGCTGACGGGTTATTTACCTCGTGCAACCCATGCTCGGTCATAGCAAAAACCCCCAGTTCATTCACAGCGCCAAAACGATTTTTATTACTGCGTAAAATTCCAAAATGGGAATCTGAGTCTACATTCAGCATAATCGAACAGTCAACACAGTGTTCAAGTACCTTAGGACCTGCCAATGAGCCGTCTTTGGTAACATGTCCAACCATAATTACTGCTACGCCCTCGTTTTTTGCAAAACGCGTAAGACAAGCTGCGGCTTCACGCACCTGGGAAATACTACCAGGCGACGATGGTACATCCGTCATATACATTACTTGAATGGAGTCTATAACCATCAACTGCGGTTTTTCTTCTAAGGCAGTGAGGCAAATTTGCTCAATGTTAGTTTCTGGTAATATATTTAGCTCTGTGTTAGGTAGTAGTTTCAATCTATGAGCACGTATAGCTACTTGCTGCAGAGATTCCTCGCCACTTACGTATAAGGTTTTTATTTGCAGTTGGGTGGTTATTTGGCACAATGTTTGTAGTAATAACGTACTTTTTCCGGCTCCGGGGCTACCGCCTAGTAGAATCACGCTGCCTGGCACTATACCACCACCCAGCACGCGGTCGAACTCTTTAAAACCGGTAGAAAAACGTGGTAGTTTTTTGAGGCAAATATTTCTCAGTTTTTGTACTTTTTTTGTACTGACAATAGTTTGATTATCATAGCCGGCAAACCAAACTGGCCGTACCGCAACTCCGGTAGCCTCTCGGTAGCACTCAGTGATAGTATTCCAAGCCTGACAATTAGTACACTGCCCTTGCCAGTGAGGATATTCTAAACTGCACTTATTACATATAAAAAAACGTTTTACCGCTTTAACCACAAATGACCTCGGCAATGGCTAATGCAAGTAGAACACTACAGAATACTACGTTTAGAGTCATTAGTCTTTATGATGGTAGCTTAGGAGACACAAAAATTACAAGATGTCGCACCTAGATCAGACCAATTAGTAGTATCTAGTAAACTAAACGAGTAAAATCTATTAATGATTTTTTATAGATATGATCTGACGCCATAGATCACGTTTAGCAGCAGCGTCATTCTCAAGTACCGATAATGGTGGAGTGACTAAAGAAATACCGTTTAAGTTGCGGATAGCTGTTAAACCTACCCACCAACAGTGAAAGCGTAAATGTTTTGGTAAGATCATTAATTGTTCAGGAGTAATATGCAGTAGTTGTTTCGTAATCAATGGTATGCTACGTACCACATCTGCGACGAGAGGATGATCTGGAGGCGGCAGATGGTCTGCAATTGCAACAAATAAGAAATTGGTATGTGCCGGCAACGTTACTACAACTTCGCCTTGTAGCAATTGTGGACGCCACAGCGTCCATTGTATGATGCCTAGTTGTTTTAACTGCCAGTCACGCCTTATAGTCATAAGTAACAAGTAGAGTGAGTAAATACTTATTTATTCACTATCACTACGCTGGGCACGCGAGCTCTGACGGCTGAAACGACGTTCGCAGCCAGCAGCAGTTCCAGCTGCACGGCGATCGTGGAAGTTACGACGAATACCATGGCGTTCAATACATCTAGCCGGAGCTTCACTAAAAAGTTGCATATTAATAGGTTTATTCATAATACGAGTACGGGTGAAATGAGAGAGCATATCACCCGGTATGCCTTTCGGTAGCTCTATAGTAGAATGTGATGCAAATAACCTAATATTACCAATGTAACTACTATTTATATCCCCTTCATTGGCGATAGCCCCAACGATATGACGTACTTCTACACCATCATCACGACCTACTTCAATTCGGTATAAATCCATTTTACTAAAGTCTAAACGTTCACGGTGAGTATGTCGACGAAACTCACTACGAGGGCGGCGTTCAACAATAGGATCTGGCGACATAATTAGTGGACGTTCACCCTGAGCCATTTTAAGTAGTACTGCGGCCAGCGTTTCCATATCGAGATCTAATTTTTCTGTCCGCTGCAGCCTAGCCAGCATGGCACGATACATACTTAGATCTCTATTTTTGAGTTGATTTTTTACTTTAGCAGCGAATTTTTCTAGACGACGGGTGCTCAGCACCTCGGCGGTTGGCAACTCCACTTCCGGAATCGTAAGTTTCATCAGGCGTTCAATATTACGCAACAAGCGACGTTCGCGGTGCTCTACGAACAGTAGAGCACGCCCAGCTCTACCGGCGCGCCCCGTACGACCTATGCGGTGTACATAGGATTCAGAGTCCATAGGAATATCATAGTTCACTACAAAGCTGATGCGATCAACATCTAAACCGCGTGCGGCTACATCAGTTGCTATTAGAATATCTAGACGGCCATCTTTAAGACGGCTCAGCGTTTGCTCTCGTAGCGCTTGGTTCATATCACCGTTCAGCGCCGCGCTATTATAACCATTTTGTTCCAGCGATTGTGAGACTTCTAACGTTGCATTTTTGGTACGGACAAAAATAATTGCCGCATCGAAATCTTCTGCTTCTAGGAAACGTACTAGCGCTTCATTTTTACACCTTCCGTGCACTGTCCAGTAGCTTTGACTGATATCTGGACGATTAGTAACACTAGATTCTATGTGCACTTCTTGTGGTTCATTCATAAAACGTCGGGTAATGCGACGAATCGCTTCCGGCATAGTAGCTGAGAATAGCGCGGTCTGGTGTTTAGCTGGTATTTGCGCCAGAATATTTTCTACATCTTCGATAAAGCCCATACGCAGCATTTCATCTGCTTCGTCCAATACCAGGCCGTTTAGATGGGATAAGTCTAATGTGCCACGTTTGAGATGATCCAGTAAGCGACCTGGAGTGCCTACTACGACCTGGGAACCTTGACGTAAAAAACGTAACTGTACGTCATAGCGCTGGCCACCGTACAATGCAACAACATTTACGCCTTTCATATGTTTAGAAAAATCTGAACATGCTTCTCCAACTTGAACGGCAAGCTCGCGAGTAGGTGCTAAGACAAGCACCTGCGGGGCATTTAACTTAGGATTTATCTTATGGAGTAATGGCAGAGCAAAAGCAGCGGTTTTACCGCTGCCTGTTTGAGCCATACCTAACACGTCACGACCAGCTAATAGGTACGGAATACACTCAACTTGAATCGGAGATGGTTTTTCATAACCAAGATCATTGAGAGCGTCAAGAATAGGAGCATTAAGTCCCATATTCGCAAAAGAGATATTAACTACAGACATGTACACGTGCCTCATTTCTTCTAGTGGCCAGTCTACATACCTCGTAGTGAAAATTGTAATTCATTTTCATAAAAAGGGTGAACCTGATCACATTAAATTTAAAACTAAAAACAAGCAGTAACCCGATAAGATCAAGCATAATAAAATTAATTTAGTCGTTTTACTCTTATCCTCTTTACTCAGACCTATGCGGATGATTATCATCAGTTAGATTAAGTTAGAAGATAAGTAAATTATTTTATCAAGTATATGCTAATAGTGTGAATTACTTCCTGATACTGAATATCATGCTATTGTATCATACAGTACTCCACGTTCATATAACATATGTTCTATCTCTGACTTTTACTTATCTGAGTACCATCGCATCCTGATTATGATCATTAGTAATACTAGCTTCTTTCATGCTGAGACGAACGCGTCCATTACGGTCTACTTCCAGTACCTTAACTAACACTACCTGATCTAAGACTAAATAATCGGCAATTTTATCCACCCGCTTGTTAGATATTTGGGAAATATGCACCAACCCCTCTTTACCACCACTAATAGCTATAAAAGCGCCAAAGTCAACGATACGGGTAACTTTACCATGATAGATACGACCTACTTCTATTTCTGCGGTAATCTCTTCGATACGGCAAATGGCTTGACGTGCTTTAGTACTATCAGTTGCGGCAATTTTCACGGTACCATCATCTTCAATTTCGATGATTGTTTTAGTCTCTTCGGTCAAAGCTCGGATCACAGATCCGCATTTTCCGATCACATCCTTAATTTTATCTGGATTAATTTTGATGGTGTGAATACGCGGCGCGAATTTGGAAAGATCACTACAAGGCGCGCTGATCACCTGCTCCATCATACTCAAAATATGCATCCGCGCATCTTTTGCCTGATTTAACGCTAATTGTATAATATTGCTGGTTATACCTTCTATTTTTATGTCCATCTGTAATGCGGTAATTCCCTCTCTGCTACCAGCGACTTTCAAATCCATATCACCAAGATAATCTTCATCACTTAGAATATCCGATAACACGACAAAGTTATCACCTTCCTTTACTAAACCCATAGCCACACCGGCAACTGCAGCTTTAATAGGCACTCCGGCATCCATTAATGCTAGTGAGGCACCACATATCGAAGCCATAGAAGAGGATCCATTGGATTCGGTTATTTCTGAAACAACGCGTATGGTATAAGGAAATTCCTTTGCTTTCGGTATGACTGCTAGCATACCACGTTTTGCTAAACGACCGTGACCGATCTCACGACGTTTTGGTGAACCAACCATCCCGGTTTCACCGACGCAATATGGAGGAAAATTATAGTGTAGTAAGAAACGGTCAGTACGTTCACCAGTAAGCTCATCGATATTCTGTGCGTCGCGTTCAGTTCCAAGAGTGACGGTCACCAAGGCCTGAGTTTCGCCGCGTATGAATAATGCGGAACCATGGGTACGTGGTAGTATGCCAGTACGCATGTCTAAACTTCTAATCATATCTTTGGTACGACCGTCAATGCGTGGCTCACCACGTAGGATACGGTTACGGACTATTTTTTTCTCCAGGTTGCTGAGGATATTTTTTATTTCTTCTTCTTCGATAGTTTCGTTTGACTGATTCAATGTGCTTACTATATCGGCCTTGAGAGATTCTATATAGGCGTAACGTTCTTGTTTTTCTCTAAGGCAAAACACGTTATTTAAGCTGGATTCAGCAAGTTTAGTAACCTGCGACTGTAGATGAGCATTGACTTTTGGTGCTTGCCAATGCCATTTTGGTTTACCAGCTTCAGCAACTATATTTTGAATATTTCGGATAACAATTTGCTGTTGTTCATGGCCGAAAACTACTGCGCCTAGCATTTGCTCTTCGCTTAACAATTGTGCTTCTGATTCAACCATTAGTACCGCGTTAGCCGTACTAGCAACTACTAAATCAAGGCGGCTTTCTACTAATTCTGTCATCGTTGGGTTCAGTATATATTGATTATTGATGTAACCCACGCGCGCTGCGCCAAACGGTCCGTTAAATGGGATACCAGATAGACTTAACGCTGCTGAAGCACCAATCATTGCGACGATATCTGGGCTCACCTGTGGGTTAACAGATACAACTGTGGCTATCACTTGAACTTCATTTAAGAATTCTTCCGGAAACAAAGGACGGATCGGACGATCGATAAGACGAGAAATCAAGATTTCTCCTTCGCTAGGACGGCCTTCACGGCGGAAGAATCCACCAGGAAAACGGCCAGCTGCATAAGTTCTTTCCTGGTAGTTTACCGCCAGCGGAAAGAATTTTTGTTCTGGTTTTGTTTGTTTAACGCCTACTACGGTAACTAGTACTGCTGTATCGTCCATGCTTACCATAACTGCTGCAGTTGCCTGACGAGCTAGAATACCAGTTTCTAGCATTAGAGTATGCTTACCGTATTGAAAATGGTGAACAATAGGATTTAGCAAAATGATATCCTTAATTTCAGAGTGTGCAGCGCAAGCTTAACTTAACCGCCGACCACCATTGACTAACAATCTTCTCATTACATTAGCTGAAGTCGTCTAATAAAATGGAAGAATACTTTTAAAATTTCAAACAAGTAATTAATATAATTATTCGTTTAACTTTATATATAATATAAGAAAGGGGCCAAATTAGGCCCCTACGATACTAATCGATCAGATTTGTTGTTCCTGATTAATATTATCATCTATATCTAAATCTAGCTTAACGACGCAGGCTAAGACGTTCAATTAGGTTGGTATAACTAGCTATATCTTTATCCTTAAAGTAGGATAGCAGTTTACGACGTTGTGAAACCATACGTAGTAAACCACAGCGGCTATGGTAATCTTTTTTATGTTCTGTAAAATGACCCTGCAAGTGGCTAATCTGAGCTGTTAAAAGAGCAATTTGAACTTCTGTTGAACCGCTGTCGTGAGCATAACGGCCAAAATCAGAAACTATTTTTGCTTTTGCGTTGATACTTAGAGACATTGTAACACTCCAAATTGAAGGTAAAATAGACAGGCATTAATCTATAATTTAGCCGCCAGCTTCACAAAGCATTATCATTTTACTCTGAGCCTATTTTTATCGCAAGGTTAAGGTGATTGCATCATCAAATAAGTGATTCAGTAATAAGGCGCCGAGGCTTCAGCCGTCCCGGCTCAGTAATTTCACCAATGCCGAAGAAGCGTAGAGTATCCGCTATGCGTACTCGTACTAAGCCCCGTTGCCAAGCGGTATCAACTACCACTGTCTGGCCGAGTCGTACTCGGGCGGCAATGGTTGGAGGTAAGTTGATAGCTGGTAAATTAGCTAACGCACTATCTATTGGTAATAGTAGCGCATCTAGCTGCGCTAGATGCGTCTCGGTAACTTGTGGTACATCTATAGTTTTTTGCAACATCTGGAGTGTCACCATACGTGCTGCAGGATAGTGCGCTACTGCCAAACGACGCAATCTTGTAACGTGCGCACCGCAACCTAAGAACTCACCAAGATCATTAATAATAGTACGGATATAAGTGCCTTTCGAGCAGTGAACTTCTAGTTCAATATTCGTATGATCCCAATAAAGTAACTGTAGATCGTATATATGAATCAACCGTGCTTCACGTGGAACTTCGATACCTTTGCGTGCATATTCATACAGTGGTCGACCTTGGTACTTTATAGTTGAAAACATTGGGGGAACCTGGTGGGTCTCACCGTAGAACTGCGCTAGTGTCTGCTCAAGCATTACTTGATCTAGTATAACAGGACTAGTACTAATAATTTTACCTGTAGCATCGTAGGTATCAGTCCGCTCCCCTAGCTTTGCAGTAACACGGTAACGTTTGTCAGCATCTAGAAGATACTGGGAAAACTTGGTCGCTTCCCCTAGACAAATAGGTAACATACCAGTAGCTAGTTGATCTAGCACACCAGTATGCCCGGCTTTTTTTGCTCTGAATAATTGTTTTACTGTTTGTAATAAATTGTTCGACGACACACCACCTGGTTTATCTAGCAGAATAATGCCATCAATATTACGATAGCTGCAACTGAGACGATGGTCCATATTAATCGGCTGTATCTTTTTCGTGATAACGTTGACGATCTTTTTCTACAGCTTGACTAACAAGATTATATATGCGCATACCTTTTACCAATGAGTAGTCATAAGCGAAAGTTAGCTTCGGCACCACACGTAAGTGCATTGCTTTGCCGAGCAGGCTACGGATAAATCCCGAAGCAGCCTGCAGTGTCCGTATCGCTATGTTTACCTGATCATCGTTATTCTCATTCAGGAAGGTGAAGGTCACAAAAACTGTTGCTGATGCTAAGTCACGGGATACATCAACTCCTGAAACAGTAGCCATACTAATACGAGGATCTCTAATTTCGCGTTGCAAACTAATGGCTATTGTTTTTTGCATCTCCTGAGCGAGACGTTGTGTACGGCTATACTCTTTGGCCATAAGACATTCTCCAGATAGATAAGCCAAGGCGTTTCTCATATTTCTGTACTTAACGATCGTTAGTTATCAAGCGCTAGTTTTTGTATTATCTGAATGAATTCGAATACTTCTATAACGTCGCCAGTATGAATATCAGTATAGTTTTTTATACCAATACCACATTCCATACCGTTACGCACTTCATTAACATCATCTTTAAAGCGACGTAGCGAATCTAGCTCACCTTCGTAGATGACGATATTATCGCGTAGTACGCGAATTTTGTTATGGCGCTTAACTACACCTTCTGTTACTATACAACCAGCGATAGCGCCAAATTTAGGTGAACGAAAAACATCACGTACTTCTGCTAAACCAATAATTTCCTGTTTATACTCAGGTGCTAGCATACCATTAATTGCTTGTTTGACTTCATCAATCAAGTCGTAGATTACAGAATAATAACGTATATCAATATTTTCAGTATCAATTATGCGACGAGCAGAGGCATCAGCACGAACGTTAAAACCTAGTACTATAGCATGAGAAGCAGCAGCAAGAGTAACGTCAGTTTCAGTAATACCACCAACACCAGAGCCGATGATATTCACTTTTATGTTATCGTTAGAAAGTTTCTTAAGTGCATCATGGATTGCTTCTGCTGAACCTTGTACGTCTGATTTGAGCACAATGTTCAACTCTAATATGTTGCCTTCGGTAACATTAGCGAACATATTTTCTAGTTTAGAACTATGCTGACGTGCTAATTTTACTTCACGAAACTTACCCTGACGATATAGGGCCACTTCACGAGCTTTTTTCTCATCACGGACTACAGTCACTTCGTCACCAGCAATAGGAACTCCGGATAGACCGAGAATTTCTACTGGGATAGATGGACCAGCAGAATATAAAGTACGACCTCCTTCATCACGCATGGCACGTACACGACCATATTCTAGTCCGCATAGCACAATATCACCACGATTCAGAGTACCTTCACGTACTAATATGGTTGCTACTGGACCTCTGCCTTTATCCAAGAAAGATTCGATCACAACACCGCTTGCCATACCATGATGAATGGCTTTAAGTTCTAGCACTTCCGCCTGTAGCAGGATAGCGTCTAGTAGATCTTCAATACCGGTACCATCTTTAGCAGAGACATTCACGAACTGATTTTCACCACCCCATTCTTCCGGAATAACACCGTACTTAGTTAGTTCATTTTTTATACGATCTGGATCAGCTTCTTGTTTATCAATTTTATTGATAGCGACAACAATCGGTACTTTTGCAGCTTTAGCATGTTGTATCGCTTCTATTGTCTGCGGCATAGCGCCGTTGTCAGCCGCAACCACTAGCACAACAATATCCGTTGTTCTAGCACCACGAGCACGCATGGCAGTAAAAGCTGCATGTCCAGGAGTATCCAGAAAGGTAATCATACCTCTCTCTGTTTCTACATGGTAAGCTCCAATATGCTGAGTAATACCGCCAGCTTCGCTAGCTGCGACCTTAGTTGAGCGGATATAGTCTAGTAATGAGGTTTTACCATGGTCTACGTGCCCCATGATGGTTACAACGGGAGCACGTAATTCAGCAGCAGCGTCGCTACCAATATCACGGTCGTTCATAATCGATGCTTCTAATTCGTTTTCACGAAGTAGGATAACCTTATGACCCATATCTTCTGCCACAATTTGCGCAGTTTCTTGATCAATTACTTGGTTAATAGTTACCATGGCACCTAATTTCATCATTTTTTTTATTATTTGTGAACCTTTTACTGCCATCTTATTAGCTAGTTCAGCAACCGTGATCATTTCTCCGATAACAACATCGCGGTTGATTACTTGCGAAGGTTTGTTGAAAACTTGCATCAGAACGCTAGATTTACGTTTGTTTTGACTTTTCCCACTACGTCCAACAGCGCGTGCTTCTTCGCGATCTGCTTTAAACTCAGATAAACGGTTAGTTCTTTTTTGTTTAGAAGTTTTACCTCCTCGGATTCGACGTTCGTTTTCTATCTTTCTATCATTATCGTCTTCTGCTACACGGGCGTGATGACAAGTCGTAATATGGTAATCAGTTATATCTTCTTCGGTAGATTCGGACGTAGCAATCCAATTGCTACCATGATTTTCAGCAAGTTGAGAGACTTCTTCTGCAATTTGGCGAGCCTTTTCTTCGATCTTACGACGTGTTTCTTCTTCTACTTGATGTTTCAACCATGCTGCTTCTACTTGACGGTTGGCTTTTTCAGACGCCTGTTTTGACTTAGTCATAGGATTGGTCTGATTTATTATCAATTTATTACTTTCCGCTATCCTACATTTATTTTGTTTCTTAGGAACAGATTTAGTATTATCTTCTGTCTGAAGTATTACTGTTTCGACAGTCATCTTTTTAGTCAGTTCTTCTACTTCATTCTGTTTCAAAGCCTGAGGTTCTCGTTGCACATATATGCGCTTTTTACGTACTTCTATTTGTACTGACTTACTTTTACCACTGGCACTAGGAATCTTTAAGGTGCAGCGCGTTTTACGTTGTAAGGTTAATTGATGTGGCGCGTTGCTAAGATCAGATTTTAGGTACGCGAGTAAGGTTTCTTTTTCCTGCGAAGTAACATAATCTACTGCGGTTTTATCAATACCAACATCAGTAAACTGCTGTACTAGACGATCCACAGGAATTTGCATTTCTGCGGCAAGCGATTTTACTGTTACATTTGTCATGCTGTTTCTTCCATGCTACGTTTTATTACACCTTATTACCAAACCAGCAAATATTGCGCGCTGCCATAATTAGCTCTCCAGCTTCCTCACTGCTTAATCCTTCAATATTTGATAAGTCTTCGACACCTTGTTCGGCAAGATTTTCCAGCGTACACACCCCATGCGCGGCTAATTTGAAAGCTATATTGCGCTCAAGTTTCGATAATCCCAATAAGTCTTCAGCCGGCTTGACTACTTTGCTATTATTTTCCATAGCTAAGGCAAGTTCCGTAAGAGCATGCTTAGCTTTTGTTCGCAGCTTTTCTACTGTATTTTCATCAAGTTTATCGATGGCTAGTAATTCCTTTATTGGTACGTAGGCTAGCTCTTCCAGCGAAGAAAAGCCACCATCCACAAGTACTGTAGCTAAATTTTCATCGATCTTTAGATGTTTAATAAAAATTTTGATAGAAGCATAAGCTTCAGCTCTATGTTTTTCCTGTAGATCATATACTGTCATAACATTTAGCTCCCATCCGCTGAGCTGGGAAGCTAACCGGACGTTTTGTCCGTTGCGTCCTATAGCCTGAGCAAGGTTCCCAGCTTCTACCGCAATATCCATAGTATGTTTATCCTCATCTACTACTATGGACGTTACGTCAGCGGGGGCCATAGCGTTAATAACAAATTGAACAGCGTTATCATCCCATAAAACAATATCAATACGTTCCCCGCCTAATTCGCTAGAAACTGCCTGTACGCGCGCACCGCGCATACCAACACACGCACCAACAGGATCAATTCTTTTATCATTAGTTTTCACTGCTATTTTGGCTCGTGAGCCTGGATCTCTGGCTACAGCCTTAATTTCAATTACTTCTTCGCCGATTTCTGGTACCTCAATACGAAACAGCTCAACTAACATTTCGGGACGAGCGCGGCTCACGAAAAGTTGCGGGCCACGTGCTTCCGGACGTATGGAGTAAAGCACTCCGCGGATACGGTCACCCAGGCGAAAATTCTCACGTGGTAACATATCTTCACGACTAATAAAAGCTTCAGCATTATTCCCGAGATCTAGATTTATACTGTCGCGATTAACTTTTTTTACCACACCGGTAAGGATTTCTCCTTCGTGATTACGAAATTGTTCTACTACCATAGCACGCTCTGCTTCGCGTACTTTTTGCACAATAACTTGTTTAGCGGTTTGAGTAGTGATACGGTCAAATATTACAGATTCAATTTCATCTTCAATATAACCGCCTATTTTAGCTTTTGAATTGTCAAATTTTGCTGCTTCCAGTGTGATCTCGCGAGTTGGCAGGGTGACTTCTTCTACAATAAGCCAACGGCGGAATGTTTTAAAATCACCAGACTTACGATCAATGTTAATGCGAACTTCAATTTCTTGTTCGTATTTTTTCTTTGTTGCGGTAGCCAGAGCAGTCTCAAGCGCTTCGAAAATCTTTTCCCTTGGAATTGATTTTTCGTTGGAAACTGCCTCAACAACAGCAAGAATTTCTTTATTCATCCTAGTAGCCTCAGTAAAATGTTAAAAGTCGGGTACAAAGCGAAAACTTTTACTTTTTTTCTTTCTACCGTCACCGTGATCATTTCACCGTCGACCGCTTTAAGAATGACCTACTACTTACCGCTACCGCCGTAGTTTGGCACTGCTATACCATAACCATCTTCTGCGCCGGTAAATAGCGCGAAATAGGCTGCGGTGAACTTTGATCTTATTATTTAATAATAATATTTAATAACAAAAAGCCCCGAAAAATCGGGGCGTTAAGTTATTGTAACTTGTCAATCGCAAGCAAAAATGCAAATTATTAATAATATTTTAAAAAATACTATTAAAGAAAAAAGAGGTTGCGGGGGTCGGATTTGAACCAACGACCTTCGGGTTATGAGCCCGACGAGCTACCAAACTGCTCCACCCCGCGTAATAAAATACTTTAATATACTTTGTTTACCGTAATAAATCAACTAATCAACGAAATTGGTACCGAGAACGGGACTTGAACCCGTAAGCTTTATTAAGCACTACCACCTCAAGGTAGCGTGTCTACCAATTCCACCACCTCGGCACTAAACAACTATATTTATAAAATGAATTATTTTGTAAGTAAAGACTTTACTTTAAAATATCATTAGTAACTTTATCTGAAGATAAAGTACTACCTGTACTGATGCGCATATCTTTAACTAGATTTGAATCATGTATATCACTATTTTTATCATAATCATGACTGCTTATATTCCCTAATATTAAACTCAGCAACAAAAACAGTGTTCCCATAACTGCAGTCATACGTGTTATAAAGTTACTAGAACCACTCGAACCAAACAAGGTACTAGAGGCGCCGATACCGAAAGAAGTATCCATATAAGTACCTTGTTGCAGTATAATCAGTGTTATTAGACATACTGCCACTAATATAAATATTACTAATATAGTTTGACACATAATATTTTTGATTATTATTTTGTATAATACTAATTATTGTTTCTCAAACTCTAACCTAAGTAATCAGTTAGTTTGAAGTTTAACCAAAGCATTCGTTACGCACAAGAAGCATTTTTCTGCTCGTTTATTTATTTAATTAATGTTCCTCAGTTCACAGCTTTTACAGCATCTGCTATATAATGTGCTAAGTGTGTGACCTTAGTTTCATCTTCACCTTCAACCATGACTCGGATAAGATGTTCGGTACCAGATTGACGTAATAATACTCGACCTTGCTCGGCTAATTTTCGCTCAACTTCTTCACACGCCTTAATAACGGTAATAGAATTTAGTGGATTATTTTTACCAGCAAAGCGTACATTAACTAATGTTTGGGGAAATAGCCGCATACCGTGGCACAGATCATGTAGTTTCATACTATTCCCCACCATTGCCGATAAAACCTGTAGTCCTGCAATAATACCATCACCCGTTGTAGTATGATCCAGTAGAATTACGTGACCAGAGTTTTCTGCTCCAATACGCCAACCTTTCTCCTGCATTTTTTCCAACACATAACGATCTCCTACACGGGTACGTACAAAAGGAATACCCAACTTTTTAAGCGATAACTCGAGCCCCATATTACTCATTAGTGTGCCAACAACACCACCAGCTAACTGACCTTGTCGCATTTTCTCACGTGCTATAATATATATGATTTGATCACCATCTACCTTATGCCCTAAATGATCTACCAAGATCATTCGATCACCGTCACCGTCGTAAGCAATACCAATATGAGCATTTTCGGCCAGTACTCTACTTTGTAGCTGCCGGACATCGGTAGTACCGCACTCTTTATTAATATTCATACCGTCTGGTTGGCAACCGATAGCTACTACCTCAGCGCCTAATTCACGTAGCACGCTTGGCGCAATATGGTAAGTAGCCCCATTAGCACAATCAACTACAACTTTAAGACCCTTGAGACTGAGATTACGCGGGAATGTACCTTTACAAAATTCAATATAGCGGCTTGCCGCATCGCCTATTCGGCTAGCTTTTCCAAGTTCTGCTGACTCAACGCACATTAGTTTATTTCCTAGTTCTGCTTCGATCGCTTGCTCAACTTCGTCTGGAAGCTTAGTACCTTCAATAGAAAAAAATTTAATGCCGTTGTCATAAAATGGATTATGTGAAGCTGAAATGACAATACCCGCCTCTGCACGAAAAGTTCTAGTTAAATAAGCAATCGCTGGCGTAGGCATCGGACCAGTAAAAGCAGTCGAAAGACCGGCAGCGGCCAGTCCAGCTTCCAAAACAGACTCTAGCATGTAACCGGAGATCCGTGTATCTTTGCCAATAATAATTTTACGAGAGCCGTGACGTGCCAATACCTTACCAGCTGCCCAGCCTAGCTTTAGCACAAAGTCAGGTGTGATCGGAGTATCACCTACCTTACCGCGGATACCATCGGTACCGAAATATTTATTGTGATTCATACAAAAAACTGTTCCTTTGCTAAAAGTGTAGCTTCTACTACACGTAGTGCTTCGATGGTCTGCTTGACATCATGAACACGAATGATCTGCACCCCTTGCATAGCAGCAATTACTGCACAAGCAATGCTACCGGTTACTAGCTGCTCAGGCGGTCGATTAATTAGCTGTCCTATCATCGATTTACGCGACATACCTACTAGTATAGGTAGGCTAAAGTGATGAAAATCTACTAGTCTAGCTAGTAAGCGATAATTGTGCGCTAAATTTTTGCCAAAACCAAAGCCTGGATCGATAATTATTTTGTTTCTTTTGATTCCAGAGACTTCACAACGTGCAATCTGTTGTACAAAGTAATTTTGTACTTCGGTAAGTACATTATAGTAAGATGGCTTTTGTTGCATAGTGCGCGGTTCTCCCTGCATATGCATTAGGCATACTGGTAACTCACTGGCCGCTGCTGCTTCTAGTGCTCCAGGTTGACTCAACGAGCGGATATCGTTAATTAAATGTACTCCAGCGGCAGCGCTTTCGCGTATCACCAAAGCCTTAGAAGTATCAACTGATATTAAAGTATCAAACCGCTGTACTAATGCAGTCACTACCGGGACTACCCGCGCCGCTTCTTCTTCATCATTAACAATATCAGCTCCCGGACGAGTAGATTCTCCACCGATATCGATAATACTTGCGCCGGCTTCGATCATAACAGCAGCATGATCGATAGCAGCAGCAATAGTATTGTATTTACCACCATCAGAAAAAGAATCCGGAGTAACATTCAAAATACCCATAATTCTAGTTACTGAAAGGTCCAACGTACGTTTGTTAGAGACTATTTGTCTCATAGCTATATTTATCGGCACTAAAAATACCTTATGATGCTGAATTATTTATTGCCTAATCTAATTGCTTTGACATAACATAGTATTATCTTGATTCGGTACCGGACTCTTCTCTCCCATATTCATGTCATGGCTACTACTGCTACTTCTATCTAAATGATCATCCCATCCTGCCGGTGGTCGTATAGAAGATTGGCGTGTCATTAGATCATCGATCTGTGGGGCATCAATAGTTTCATATTTCATGAGCGCATCTTTCATAGCCTGTAAGATATCCATATTTTCTATCAATAACATGCGTGCGCGCAGGTAATTACGCTCAATTAGCAATTTCACTTCTTGGTCAATGATACGTGCAGTTTCGTCTGACATATGTTTAGCTTTAGCGACGGAACGACCGAGAAACACCTCACCCTCCTCTTCTGCGTATAAAAGTGGGCCTAATTTATCTGAGAATCCCCACTGAGTCACCATATTACGAGCAATAGAAGTGGCTACTTTTATATCGTTGGATGCTCCGGTAGAAACTCTAGCTGAACCATAAATTATTTCTTCTGCCAAGCGTCCACCATATAGGGTAGAAATTTGGCTTTCCAGCTTTTGACGGCTAGAGCTAATCGTATCTCCTTCAGGTAAGAAGAAAGTCACTCCGAGAGCACGACCACGCGGGATAATAGTTACTTTATGCACCGGATCATGGTCTGGCACCAGACGACCAATAATCGCATGACCTGCTTCGTGATAGGCTGTCGACTCTTTCTGTGCTTCGGTCATAACCATGGAACGACGTTCGGCACCCATCATAATTTTATCTTTGGCTTTTTCAAACTCGATCATTGAGACAACATGTTTGCTACAGCGTGCCGCAAAAAGTGCTGCTTCGTTTACTAAATTAGCTAAATCTGCTCCGGAGAAGCCTGGTGTACCACGAGCAATAACTGAAGCGTCCATATCTGCTGCTAGTGGAACGCGGCGCATATGTACTTTAAGAATCTGTTCACGCCCACGCACATCCGGTAAACCAACAACTACCTGCCGATCAAAACGTCCTGGTCGTAGCAACGCTGGGTCTAACACGTCCGGGCGATTGGTAGCCGCGATAATAATAATGCCTTCATTACCTTCAAAACCGTCCATTTCAACCAGCATTTGGTTCAAGGTTTGTTCGCGTTCATCGTGACCGCCGCCCAGGCCTGCTCCACGCTGCCGACCGACAGCGTCTATTTCATCTATAAATATAATGCATGGTGCTGCTTTTTTAGCCTGTTCAAACATATCCCGCACACGCGAGGCGCCTACACCTACAAACATTTCTACAAAATCAGAACCAGAGATCGTAAAGAATGGCACTTTTGCCTCTCCAGCGATCGCTTTAGCTAGTAAGGTTTTACCAGTACCGGGTGGCCCAACCATTAAAACACCTTTTGGAATTTTACCACCTAGTTTTTGAAAACGACTCGGTTCTCGTAGATAATCTACCAGCTCGCTGACTTCTTCTTTAGCTTCATCGCAACCAGCAACGTCAGCAAAAGTAGTTTTAATTTGATCTTCTGTTAGCATACGTGCTTTACTTTTACCGAAAGAAATTGCCCCCTTACCGCCTCCTTGCATTTGCCGCATAAAAAAGACCCAAACGCCAATTAGCAACAACATCGGGAACCAGGATATAAAGATTGACGCTAGCAGACTCGGTTCTTCCGGTGGTTCACCAACTACTTTCACATTTTTTGTTAAAAGAATATCTAGCAGTTTCGGGTCATTGATTGGAATAAAAGTAGTATAATGGTGATTATCTTTTTTGGTAACGGTAATCTCACGACCATTAATACGTGCTTCCCTAATTTGGTCTTGATTTAATTCGGATATAAAGGTGGAGTAATCTACTTTACGTCCATTTGATTCGCTGGGCCCGAAGCTCTGGAATAACGACATCAGCACTATTGCGATGATTAACCAAAGAATTAGGTTCTTCGCCATATCACTCAAGAGATTAACCTCATATTAAAACAACATGAACTATTTGCATAATAGGGTATTATATTTTACGCCCCTTCGCTAGAAGGTATACTTCGCTGGAACGAGACAGCGAAGCATCTGGTTTAATAATTTTGACTTTCGTAAATAAGAAGCGTATGTTCCGTAAAGACTCATCAAACCCATCTCCCTGAAATACTTTAACTATAAAACTACCACCTGGAATTAAAATATCTCGACATATTTTTAATGCATGTTCTACTAAAGACATAGATTTTGGAATATCTATCATTGGGATCCCACTCATATTAGGGGCCATATCTGATAAAATAACCTGAACTTTTGTTTGTCCTACTAATTTCAGTAGTATTCGTAATACTTCCGGATCACAAAAATCCCCCTGCAAAAACTCTACGCCTAATAACGGAGACATAGAGAGGAGATCACAGGCAATCACACGTCCTTTTCTGCCTATTTGCGTCGCAGCATATTGCGACCAACCTCCAGGTGCCGCACCAAGATCTATTACTGTCATGCAAGGCTGAAACAGCTTATATTTTTTTTGTATTTCATCAAGTTTAAACCAAGCACGAGAACGTAGTCCCTTTTTTTGTGCTTGTATCACGTATTTATCTTTAAAGTGTTCTTGCAGCCAGCAGTGGGAGCTAGCTGAACGTTTTTGGGAAATCATATTAATTTTTGAAATGATTTGAATAGAATACCGTCAGTAAACGGTGAAGAGATTTTGCCACTCATACGTCTAACATATCGCTGTTCAAAGCAATCTGATGTGTATGACATGACGGTAGAGGGCTTCGTTTTCAATCCCAAACGAAGCAAAAAAGATAAATGAATCCAAAGCAAAATCAACAACAGCATCACCTAACCTAAAAACCTGGCCATACGTGGCAAATCAAATGGTAATTATAATCAACGAATAACAACAACTATGATTGAATATTTTTCGCTAAAATTGAATCGGTACTGGAAAGTTTTAATCTGATTAGTGAACAGCTGATTGCAAACTAACCAAGACACTATCTATTATAACTAAATATACTTTATTTAGTATATCAGCAAAGAGTATAACATTTTTAATAAAAAATTATATATACTTAACTTTTAATATATGATACTTGACTTCTCCTCCAGGCGTTTGAATCACAACAATATCTCCCTCTTCCTTACCTACGAGTCCACGAGCAATGGGTGAATTTATAGAAATTAGATTCTGTTTAAAATCTGCTTCATCGTCACCAACTATGCGATAAGTTTGTTGTTCTTGGATATTAAGATTATCAACACTTACCGTAGCGCCAAAAATTACGCGAGAACTAGGAGATATTTTAGTTACATCAATAATCTGTGCATTAGAAAGTTTAGCTTCAATTTCCTGAATCCTACCTTCGCAAAAACCTTGCTGCTCGCGTGCAGCATGGTATTCAGAGTTTTCTTTTAGATCTCCGTATTCACGAGCTTCCACAATATCCCGGATAATTTCAGGGCGACGTACACTTTTTAAGTAACTTAGTTCTTCCCGTAGTTTTTCAGCGCCGCGTAGAGTCATGGGAGTTTGATTCATAATTATACCTTTACGTTAATTGATACTACATTGCGAAAGTAGTAGCTATCTAAAAGTGTAATGCTAATGCTACTTTAGCTTCGTTAGCCCTACTATGAACTGCTTCCCAACCTAATCTAATTTTTAAATGATGATTTGAGAAGCATTTTACCGCAGAGTTTAGTATCGGTCATCGTTTACTTTCTCCATATTCGCACCGTAGTATGTACTATTAGAGTTAGTGATTTTTTTTTGACTCAATATTATGTTTGTTTCAAAATTAATAAGATGCTGGACTAGTGTTTTAATACTATCCGCACAAGCAGTAGCGGTTGAAAACTACACCGCATATTTACCAGAAGGTGTTAACCTAGCGTTAATGGTACAAAAAGTAGGAGCGCCGCAGCCGATTATCGATTATCACAGTCAGCAGCTAGCGCTACCTGCTAGTACGATTAAGCTATTGACAGCACTAGCAGCACTACTACAACTAGGACCAACCTATCGTTTTCATACTAGTTTTGAAGCAGTATTACCTGCTGTAGAGGGAGTATTGCACAGTGATCTGATCGCACATTTTGGCGGTGATCCAACATTTTCTCGTCAACGACTGCATACAATGGTGACAACACTACGTAAGCAGCGTATAAGACAGATTACTGGTAACTTAATTATCGATACGTCAGTATTCGCTAGTTATGATAAAGCACCTGGTTGGCCATGGAATAATTTGACCCGATGCTTTAGTTCACCTCCAGGTGCTGCGATCATTGATCGTAACTGCTTTTCTCTTTCTCTTTATAGCGGGCAGACTGTAGGTGAAATAGCTTTTATTCATCTCTCTTCTTACTATCCTATACATATGTTCAGTCAGGTACGTACTCTTGCGCGTAGATCTCGAGATTACTGTGAGCTAGATATAATATCAGGCGAACTAAATCGTTTTACCTTAACAGGTTGTATTACTCAACGCTCTGAACCTCTATCACTTACATTTGCAGTACAGGATGGCGCTAGCTATGTCGGTGCCATTATAAAAGAAGCACTAAAGCAGGCAGATATAAAGCTGAATGGTACGATTATACGACAAAATTATCCTACTACAGTTACATCACGTCAGGTTTTAGCGGAATCTACTTCTGCGCCATTACATGATTTATTACATGTTATGCTCAAAACATCAGATAATATGATTGCCGATACTATTTTTCGTACCATCGGCCATGAACGCTTCAAAGTACCGGGCACCTGGCGTGCTGGTTCTGACGCAGTACGCCAAATTCTACACGAATATGCTAATATTAACTTAGGTAACACTATTCAAGTTGATGGATCTGGTCTATCACGCTATGATCTCATCTCGCCTGCAACTATGATGCGTGTCCTACAATATATCGGTCAGCATGATCAGGTACTCAATTTCATCTCTATGCTACCATTAGCTGGTTATGACGGTACGCTGATGTTTCGTACTGGCCTGCATAAAGCAGGATTAGACGGTAAACTTTCAGCAAAAACTGGCTCATTACAAGGTGTCTATAATTTAGCTGGTTTTATGACGGTCTCTAGTGGTCAGCGTATAGCGTTTGTCCAGTATCTTTCTGGATATACAGTTTTGCATTCACCGGAAGATTCGTATGCATATAAAATACCGTTAGTTCGTTTTGAATACTGGCTATATAAAACTATTTATCTTCATAACTAAAAGTTACTCGGAATTCAAAGACAAAATTTATGAAGGATAATATATATGCTATAGTAAAATCTACAAAAGATAGTTTTATATGATCAAATTTATTCCCATATTAACTTTATATTATCTGGTATTTTTTGTGCGGCGTACTGATGTTTTTTGTGCTCATTCATAAATAACATTATATCCCAACATAACGCCTTGATGCCGTTGCGATTTACGGCAGAGATTAAATAGTAGCTATTTGTTTTGGGTTCGTTAATTGTATTTATAATAGCTTTAGCATGAGCCATAGCTTTAGTTTTACCTAAAAGGTCTATTTTATTAAATACTAACCATCGTGGTTTAGCTGCTAGCGTTTCGCTATAGTTCTTTAACTCTTGAATAACAAGATGAGCATTTTCTAATGGATCTGATTGATCTACTGGGGCTAAATCAATAATGTGCAAAAGGATCCGGCAACGTTCTAAATGTTTTAAAAATCTAATTCCTAGACCAGCGCCAGAAGCGGCACCCTTAATTAATCCTGGAACATCCGCTACAACAAAACTCTGTTTAGGTTTCATTTGTACGACACCAAGATTAGGTACTAGAGTTGTAAAAGGATAATCCGCTACCTTGGGTTTTGCAGCTGATACCGCTCGAATAAATGTAGATTTACCAGCATTAGGTAAGCCTAGCAAACCAACATCAGCTAACAACATGAGTTCTAGCTGAAGCTGACGTATCTCGCCTTTAATACCAATAGTTTTTTTACGTGGTGTACGGTTGATCGAAGATTGAAAATTAGTATTACCTAAGCCATGCAAACCACCTTTTGCAACTAATAAACGTTGTTTATTAACAATCATATCATCTATAATTTCATTAGTACTTTTATCAAAAACTCTAGTACCTACTGGTACTTTAATAATAATATCTTTACCGCGTTTACCAGTGCAATTACTGCCTTGACCGTTTTTACCATTTTCCGCATGAAAATTATGTGTAAAACGATAATCAATAAGGCTATTAATATTTTCATCAGCTTGTAGCCACACGTTACCGCCATCACCACCGTTACCGCCATCTGCCCCACCAAATGGAAGGCACTTTTCGCGGCGAAAACTAACGCAACCACTGCCGCCGTCGCCGGCAGCTACTAAAATAGCTGCTTCATCAATAAATTTCATTAATCCTCTTTTTAAAAAGTTTGATGATAGTCGCTGATATTAGGTACTATAAAGAATAATAATAAAAATTATTTATTGTTTATTTTATTAGTAATTACTTAATTTCGTTAATAACGTTAACAACGTGACGTTTTTTATGTTTCAGACGATTATTCTTAACTTTAAACTGTACTTTACCCTCAGTTAGAGCAAAGATAGTATAATCTTTACCACAGCCTACGTTCGTTCCTGGATGAAATTTAGTTCCTCGCTGACGTATAATAATACTACCTGCTTTTACTATTTCATCACCAAAAAATTTAACGCCTAGTCGCTTACTTTCTGAGTCACGACCATTGCGTGTAGAGCCACCAGCTTTTTTATGTGCCATAAGTATACTTTAAATTTATTAAATTAAACTTTAATACTAGTGACTTCAACTTCGGTAAACCACTGACGATGACCATGGTGCTTACGAGAGTGTTTACGACGACGAAACTTGATAATGTTTAATTTTTTACCCCTACCGTGAGCAATTACTCTTGCAGTAATTTTGCCATGATTAATTAGAGGATTACCGATATGAATATTATCGCTAGTAGTTATCATCATAACTTCGTTAAATTCGATAGTACTATCAGTTGCTATGTTCAGCTTTTCAAGGCGGACAGTTTGACCTTCTCTTACTCGGTACTGTTTACCACCATTTTGAAAAATTGCGTACATAAAAAACTCCTTTTAGTCCGCTTTTTCTGTTCACAACAATAATAATATGATACGTGAAAATTTGATTCAAAACAAGTTTTTATCAGGTTTTTACTTCTGATTTTTTTAAGTACAATCAGCAAAAACATTTTTGCCATTTAATTTTATGTGTTATGTGCTGCATTACATATAACGTCACACTAAAATAGTGAAAATATAATGAATATCAAACAAATTCTCGAAATAATAGCATCCGATATGGCAAATGTTGATACGATGATTTATGAACAACTTAATTCTGATATCGTTTTGATAAATAAACTAGGACACTATATTATCAGCGGGAGAGGTAAGCGCATTCGTCCAATGATCGTTGTACTAATAGCTCGGGCATTAAACTATGATATTAAACAGCATGTAACTGTTGCGGCACTAATCGAATTTATTCATACAGCTACATTACTTCACGATGATGTCGTAGATGAATCTAATATGCGTCGTGGTAAAGCAAGCGCTAATGCTACATTTGGTAATGCAGCAAGTGTATTAGTCGGTGACTTTATTTACACACGTGCTTTTCAGATGATCATAGCACTCGAATCACTACGAGTACTGAAATTAATGTCTGAAGCAGTAAACATTATTGTAGAAGGCGAAGTACTACAATTAATGAATTGTCACGATCCAGACATTACTATCGAAAATTATATGCAAATTATATATAATAAAACTGCAAAATTATTTGAAGTAGCTTCTCAATCGTCTGCGATTTTGGCAGGTGCACTTCCATATCAAGAAGTGGCGTTACGTGATTACGGCCGCTATTTAGGTACTGCTTTCCAACTAATTGATGATTTACTAGATTATGGTGCTAATGGTAATCGGATAGGAAAAAATACTGGAGATGATCTAAACGAAGGAAAATCTACCCTACCTTTACTACATGCTATGCATAATGGTACTCCTGTACAGACATCACTTATTCGTCAAGTAATTGTACAAGGTAATGGTCGTAATTTTATGGAAATGATATTAGAAACCATGCATCAATGTGGTTCATTAGAATATACACGTAAATGTGCTGAAGAAGAGGCAGATAAAGCCATCACTTGTCTTACTTGTTTATCCCCTTCTCCTTATCGTGATGCTTTAGAAAATTTGGCACACTTAATAGTACAACGTAGCTTTTAATAGCTTCTATAAATTGAAATAAATTTATTTATATCAAACATGTCTCATGATTATAGCACTTAATAGAAAGTGAAAGATGATTGTGTTGATTAAATACTTACTACAGCTTTGGTAGAAAGACTCGATAATAACTGAATCTATAGTAGTTAATCTTATTAAAACTAAGATAGCTAAAAAATATTCAGTACTGACTTGAGGTCAGTTTACGAGCTCAAATATAAGAAGGTGAATTATGGCAATCATTCAGATGATAGATTTAAATTTAATGGGTAAACGTGTTTTAATTCGCTCTGATCTTAATGTACCAATTCACAAAGGTGAAATTACTTCACATGCTCGTATATATGCGTCTTTACCAACTATCAAAACAGCTCTGAAACAAGGCGCAAGTGTAATGGTTACTTCTCATCTTGGCCGACCTATAGAAGGTCAATACAACGCTGAATTATCATTACAGCCAATAGTAAATTATTTAAAAAAGAAAATTTCTGCTCCTATTAGGCTTGTTAAAGATTATCTCAATGGTGTAGAAATTTCTGTAGGAGAACTAGTAGTATTAGAAAATGTACGTTTTAATAAAGGTGAAAAAATAAATGATGATAATTTAGCAAAAAGATATGCGGCATTATGTGATATTTTTGTGATGGATGCTTTTGGCACTGCTCATAGAGCTCATGCTTCTACTTATGGAGTAGGAAAATTTGCGCCGATTACCTGTGCTGGCCCACTATTATTTGATGAATTAAAAACATTAAGTACAGTACTACAAAATCCAGAACGTCCAATGGTTGCTATCATTGGTGGTTCTAAAATATCGACAAAACTAACGATACTTAATGAACTTTCAAAAATATCAGATCAAATTATCATTGGTGGAGGTATCGCAAACACTTTTTTTGCGGCACTAGGTTATAATATTGGTTTATCGTTATTTGAAACTAATTTACTTACAGAAGCAAAACAATTACTAAACAGTAATAAAATTTATATTCCTACTGATGTACGCGTAGCTACTAAATTTTGTGAAACAGCTATAGCAACCTTAAAGTCTATCAAAAATATTCAGCCATATGAATATATTCTTGATTTGGGTGATGAATCTGCAGCTAGTTTAGCAAACATGTTAAAAAATGCTAAAACTATTTTGTGGAATGGCCCAGTTGGAGTTTTTGAATTTACTAATTTTCGTAAAAGTACTGAGATATTGGCTCGTGCTATCGCTGAAAGTAATGCGTTTTCTATAGCTGGTGGTGGCGATACACTAGCAGCAATTAATCTTTTTAAGATTGCTCATAATATATCTTATATTTCTACAGGTGGTGGTGCTTTTCTCGAGTTTATCGGGGGAAAAACACTTCCTGTAGTCGTAATGCTTGAAGAACGTGCAAAACATTTAGAATACGTAGGAAAAAACGATGCAAAAATCTAGCTTTACTACATTTGTTAATCAAATAATACTGAGATAGTAATACTCATATATTTTATCTTTCACTTGATTTTACAAAAGTAGGACCAAATTATATGTCTAAAATTTTAGATTTTGTAAAACCAGGAGTGATTACTGGTGATGATATTCAAATAGTATTCGCTATCGCAAAAGAAAACAAATTTGCTTTACCTGCTGTTAACTGTATCGGTACAGATTCTATTAATGCAACATTAGAGGCAGCTATGAAAGTAAGTGCACCTATTATTGTCCAATTTTCTTATGGCGGTGCAGCTTTTATGGCAGGTATGGGTATTAAAAAGGAAAGCAAGACTACTTCAGTACTAGGAGCAATATCCGGAGCCCTACACGTGCATCATATAGCAGAATATTATGGAGTGCCGGTCATACTACATACTGATCATTGTTCTAAAAAACTATTGCCATGGTTAGATGATCTCCTAATAGCTGACGAAAAACATTTTATGACCACTGGTAAGCCACTGTTTTCCTCACATATGATTGATCTATCTGAAGAATCATTAGATGATAATCTAAAAATAAGTGCTGAATACTTAGCTAAAATGGATAAGTTAAACATAACACTAGAAATAGAATTAGGATGTACTGGTGGTGAAGAAGATGGTGTCGATCATCGTTTGATAGATCATTCAGTGCTGTATACCAAACCAGAAGATGTTGCCTATGCTTACGAAATACTAAATGCAATTAGCCCACGCTTCACAATCGCAGCTGCTTTCGGTAACGTTCACGGTGTGTATCAACCAGGTAATGTACAGCTGAGACCTAAAATTCTTGAGAACTCACAGAAATACGTTTCTAAAAAATTTGGACTTCCGACTAATGTTATCAATTTAGTATTTCATGGTGGTTCTGGCTCTACGCTAGAAGAGATTAAGGAAGCAGTAAGTTACGGTGTAGTAAAAATGAATATTGATACAGATATCCAGTGGGCTACTTGGCAAGGAATTCTGCAGTACTATGATCAGAATCAAAAATTTCTACAGAGCCAATTAGGTAACCATGATGATATTAATAAACCCAATAAAAAATTTTATGATCCACGCACTTGGATTCGTGCCGGACAGATATCGATGGTGAACCGTCTTGAATTAGCTTTTCAAGAACTTAATGCGATTAATGTGTTATAGTATTAATATAAATATATATAGTAACAACAGTGATTCTGTACTAATAGCTGTTAAACATATCAAATAAATTCATATAGATGATCAATTTCAGTTAGTAACCTAATCTTAAATTAGTCGATTTTTTGTAGAGTAAAAATAACAAGTTTATTACTATACTTGACATCTTTGCTCAATTGTTTGACATAAGGGCTTGATTAATTTGTATATCAAGTAGAATAACAACGATGATGCAGGATGAACTGAAAAAAGCTGTGGGTTGGGCCGCCCTAAAATATATTCCGTTAGGGACTATCGTAGGAGTAGGTACTGGTTCTACGATCGCTCACTTTATCGATGCTCTTGCGACAATCAGGAATAATATTAAAGGTGTTGTCTCTAGTTCTGAAGTCTCAACAGAAAAATTAAAAAGTCTAGGTATCTTACTATTTGACCTCAATGATGTTGATTCACTAGATATATATGTTGATGGTACCGATGAAATTAATAGCAACATGCAAATGATTAAAGGTGGCGGTGCAGCTCTGACCCGTGAAAAAGTTATTGCCGCGGTAGCACGTCAATTTATTTGTATTGCTGATATTAGCAAACAGGTTCAGATATTAGGACACTTTCCTTTACCAGTTGAAGTTATACCTATGGCTCGTGCTTGGGTTACACGAGAATTAATCAACCTTACTGGTGGTTTACCTAAATACCGTCATGGTGTTGTTACTGATAACGGGAATATTATTTTAGATATACATCACTTACATATTTTAGATGCTATTACATTAGAAAATATTATTAATAATATACCAGGAGTAGTCACCGTCGGACTTTTTGCTCGTCGTAGAGCAGATATAGCTCTTATTAGCAACCCACAGGGTATTAAAGTAATGAGCTGACAATCTTGATTATTATCAAGAGATATCAGTTATCTAACTAAGTAACATTAGTTAACTTATTGTAAGTACTTCTAATATTATTTACTCCAGCGCCAATAGCAAGAAGGAGTAATAATTTCTGGTAAAGAAATATCCCATTTTTTGATTGGTAGAGCTTCATTTTGATATTGACAATCATGCGCTAAACCTATAGGAAAAAAATATTGGTCTTGACGCCAATTTTGCAAAGTACGATCATAAAAACCACCACCCATCCCTAATCGATGACCATAGATATCAAAAGCTACTAGTGGAACAAATAGAATATCTAATTGGTCTAACGATAATAAAGTTGTAATATCTAGTTGAGGTTCGTAAATATTAAAATTATTAATTACTAATGATGTAGTAGGAGTATATTGAAAAAATAGTAAATGCCCGGTAGTAAAAGGATGCGGTACCGGTAAATAAACTTGCTTACCTTTTTTCCATAAAATATCAATCAATGGATTGGTATTGATTTCGCCATCAAAAGAAAGGAAAAGCGCTAACTTATCCGCTTCTCTAATACGCGTCTCTTGTAAAGCACGAATAACAACCATATGAGCTGCTTTATTTTGCTGCTCGGTCGTTAAAGTACGACGTTGTAAGCGAATATTTTTTCTAATAATTTGTCGCAGTAGATGTTTATCCATATCGATTACAAAACTACAGATAATAAATTAATTCTCTTAGGTACTAGAACGTTTTTTCATATGTTCTTGCTTCATTAATGCTTGTTCAATAGTTTGTTGTAATAGTAGCATACGTTTTTCTATCTTAGTTTTATAATTACTTCTTTTAAGTTTTTCTTGCGTTAGTTCATGACAAACATTGAGTGCAGCTATAAAAACTAGTTGTTCAGTATTGGTAACTTTAGTTTTAACTTTGAGTTCTTGTAACCGTTTATTTAGATCTCCTGCTGCTTGATTTAGCGCTTCTTGTTGTTCTATAGGACAACTTACTCTTAAAGTACGGTTCAAAATATTGATTTCTACCGGTTGTGCGGACATTTGAGCTTCCTATATTTTGACCGTATAAAAGTTTACCTTTGTGACATTAATGGAAGTGTACTAAAACGGTCACTATAATCGATCTTATTTAAAATAGCAGTGATAAATAAGTGATTTTTAGCAAAAGCTATTATTAAGATAAAACATAGACTCACTTGATATAAAGAAAATCTTTTATTTAAATTTTAAATTTATATTTCTTTTAACTGAGATAAACAAAAATTAGTTTTGGTAAAAGACTAAATGATATAATAGGTAATAATATCTATTTATTTAATAATAAATAGATACTGCTATCGTATTCGTACTTATCAAAAGTTATTGACATAATCTTTGTACATAAACGATCAAGTAGAATGACATTCTATACTAGTAAAAAAAATTTTTGCTACGTTAACATTGACGGTGCGCTAAATGATGACAGTTAATATTATTGGTGGTGGGATGACCGGTGCAACGCTTGCACTAGCACTTTCTAAATTAACTCAAAGACGTATTCTTATTAATTTAGTAGAAGCGATTATACCAGATCAATGTATTCATCATAGCTTAGGTGCACGTTCGATAGCTATTGCGCATGGTACTATTTGTGAATTAAAGTCCATCGGAATTTGGTCAGCACTAGCCTCTTGTGCAACCGCTATCACCTACGTAGAAGTAAGCAATAGTAGTTATTTTGGTAAAATCGGTATTGCTGCAGAAAACTATCATTTGCCTGCATTAGGCTATGTTATACAGCTATCGGATGCTAGACAAATACTATTTAACTTATTACGCGAGGAACCTGGAATAAGGTTATACTCTCCAGCTATCTTACAGCATATCAATCGTAATGATACTCATAGTATAGTAACACTTGATACAGGTCAGCAACTTAGTGCCGAACTAATGGTTGCAGCAGACGGAACATCTTCTCAGCTAGCTATTCTATGTGGTATCCGTTGGAGAAAGAAAGATTATCAGCAAATAGCCGTGATAGCAGATATTAGAACTATGTTACACCATAGAGGCTATGCTTTTGAACGCTTTACTCTTCAAGGATCCTTGGCGCTCTTACCTATGCCAGAGGGACAAAGCTCGCTCATATGGTGCCTACCTGCAATAAATCAACAAGAAATATCTAGTTGGAATGATAAACAATTTTGTCGAATATTACAGAAACAATTTGGATGGCGTTTAGGACGTATAATTAGTGTCGGAGAACGCCAGTACTACCATCTACAGCTACGTATCGCCGAACGGCATATTGCTCATAGATTAGCACTTATAGGAAATGCAGCGCAAACCTTACATCCAATTACGGGTCAAGGCTTTAACCTTGGTTTACGAGATGTTATGACATTAGCAGAAATTTTAGTACATGCAGTAGTGCAAGGCGATGATATCGGTGATTATACAGTATTAGCACGCTATCAGCAGCGTCGTCTGCAAGATCAAACTAAGACCGTTAGTATGACTGATATGTTCGCGAACTACCATACACTACCAGTAATAGTACGTAACCTAGGATTACTAACTATTGCTCATATTCCATTACTTCGTGATATAATAGTACGACAAATACTAGGATGGGTAGCTCGTTAGCTGTCAAATAGAGTTTGTTATGGATATACAAAAATTTGATATTGTTATTAATGGTGGCGGCATAGTAGGTTTAGCACTAGCATGTGGTTTACAACAAAATAATTTGCAAATTGCAGTAATTGAGGACCAAACATTACAATCTCTATTATCAGTTCATAATAGCACTCTTAGAGTATCTGCCATCAATGCAGCTAGTAGACGTTTACTACAATATTTACAGGTATGGAATGAAATTACTACGCAAGGTGCTAATCCTTATCGAAAAATAGAAGTATGGAATCAAAGTAGCTATGTCAAAATATCATTTGATAGTTGTCAGTTAGGGTACCAACAGCTAGGACATATTATCGAAAATACAGTAATTCAAAAAGCACTTTTACATCGTATAAGCCAACTTAGTAATGTCACATTATTCACTTCAATATCATTAAAAAATATCACATGGTACGAGCATGAAGTATTAATGACTCTTAATGATGATCGCAGACTAACAGCCAGGTTAGTTGTTGCGGCAGATGGTGCGAACTCTTGGTTACGAGAGTATGTCAATATACCGATAACATTTTGGGATTATCAACACTATGCTCTAGTAGCTACTGTTCGTACCGAACGGCCGCATGAAAATATAGCTCGTCAAGCATTCCATCATAATGGAATTTTAGCATTTTTGCCTCTCATAGATCCGTATCTAAATTCTATAGTTTGGTCTCTACATTCAGATTTAGCACAACAGCTTTTAGTTCAATCTGACGCAAATTTTAATATTGCTTTAGCAAAAAATTTAAATTTAGCGCTGGGTTTATGTCAATTACAGGGTAAATGCCACAAATTTGCTATTAGCATTCGTTATGCACGCTCTTTTGCTGCTCATCGCCTAGTACTTGTTGGTGATGCAGCCCATACTATTCATCCACTAGCGGGGCAAGGTGTAAATCTTGGCTTAATGGATGTAGCTGAACTAATAAGTCAAATTCAGCAGTTAAATAAAACTGATAAAGATATCGGCAATTATTCCTATTGGAGGCATTACGAACGTAACCGTAAGTACAGTGCAGCGCAGATGTTAACGGGTATCGAGTGTTTTCGTCAGCTCTTCTGCGGTAATCATTTGTCAATAAAATTACTACGTGGTATAGGTTTACGGTTGGTAGATAGAATACCAGGTATTAAGCAGATTTTTCTTAATAAGGCAATAGGTTTAAACGATATGCCGGCCTGGTTATCAATGATAGATTATGATTAAAACTATGTTCATATGAGTTTTTTATAATTCATAACTATTTATAACTTTACCACCATTGATAAAAATGATGGACCGGTCCTATCCCTTGTCCTACATGTAATTGATCAGCATGTAACAATGCTTCTTGTAGCCATGCTTTAGCTACATTTAATGTCTGCGGCCAATCTTGATAACGTGGACGAAGTGCTGCCAATGCGGCAGATAATGTGCAACCAGTACCATGAGTATTCTTAGTTTCTACACGTGGACAAGTAAAACGTAGCTCTTCCTCAGATGTGATTAACCAATCAGGACACTCTATTCCCATTAAATGTCCTCCTTTCATTACTACTGCTTTACTGCCTAATGTTAGTAATTGTCTGCCCTGCTGACACATTTCATTTTCATCTTGAGCAAGCGGGCAGCCTAATAATACGGCTGCTTCAGGTAGATTAGGCGTGATAATAGACACTAATGGTAACAGTTCATCTCGTATACTACGCACTCCATCCTCATCTAGTAGTTTATCACCACTTTTTGCAACCATAACGGTATCTAAAACTAACCAGGGGATAGAATATTGTTTAAGTTGAGCAGCAACCACTCGAACAATATCTGCCTGGCATAATAAACCAATCTTAGCACTATCGATTTGTACGTCACTCAGTACAGAATAAAGTTGCTTTGTAACAAATTCTGGACTAATCGGATAAAGTGCTTGCACACCATAGGTATTTTGTGCAACTAATGATGTAATTACTGAAGTACCATAAGTACCTAGTGCTGAAAAGGTTTTTAAATCAGCCTGAATACCTGCTCCACCGCTTGGATCACTCCCAGCAATACTTAAAATATTATTTATCTGTTTCATAATAAATGCTTTGCATACTTATTATTAATAATACTTTTAGATACATATAAATTAAATAAAAAAGTATTGTTTATTAGTACAAAACTAGTACACAAAAACTTAAATACTATTTTCTATATAATACTATATGCTATATGTAGAAGTAAAAATTAAAAATAATAATTTTATTACTCCCATTCAATAGTAGCAGGTGGCTTACCTGAAATATCATAGACTACACGGGAAATACCATCTATTTCATTTATAATACGGTTAGAAACACTTTCTAGTAATTCGTAAGGTAGATGCGCCCATTGTGCCGTCATAAAGTCAATAGTTTCTACTGCACGAAGCGAAATTACTGGTTGGTATTTGCGGCTGTCACCCATAATACCAACTGAAGAGATAGGAATAAAAACTGCAAAAGCCTGACTAACTTTATAATAAAGATTAGCTTTGTGTAATTCTTCTATAAATATTAGATCTGCTCTACGTAGTAGATCACAATATTCTTTTTTAACTTCTCCTAAGACTCGAACACCTAACCCCGGTCCAGGAAAAGGATGACGGTAAAGTATATCATACGGTAGCCCTAGTTCTAAACCTATTTTACGTACTTCATCTTTAAATAGTTCTTTTAGCGGTTCTATTAATCTCATTTTTAACTTTTTAGGTAAACCACCGACATTATGATGGGACTTAATCATATGAGCCTTACTGGTTGTAGATACTGCAGATTCTATGATATCTGGGTATATAGTGCCTTGTGCTAACCATTGAATATCACTTTTTAAACGTTGTGCCTGCTCTTCGAAAATTTTTATAAAGACTCTTCCTATAATTTTTCTTTTAACTTCTGGATCCTTAATTCCTGCTAGTGCGCTCAAAAAACGATTTTCAGACGGTACATAAACAATGTTAAGACCAAAGTGATTCCTAAACATTTCTAGTACTTGATTTGCTTCATCAAAACGCAATAAACCATTATCAACAAAAACGCAGGTTAGATGATCTCCTATGGCATAATGCAGCAACATAGCTGTTACAGATGAATCTACCCCGCCTGACAGTCCTAAGATCACTCGTTCGTCACCTACTTGCTCTCGAATACGAGCTATCGCGTTAATTTTTATCTGTGTTGGTGTCCACAATGCTTGACAACAGCAAATATCTAGTACAAATCGTTTGATTATATGTTGTCCCTGCTTCGTATGAGTCACTTCAGGATGAAATTGTACGCCATAAAAACGTTTTATTTCGTTAGCAACAATAGCAAATTTACAAGTTTTGGTACTAGCAACAGTGATAAAATCATGGGGAATAGATGTAACATTATCGTTATGACTCATCCATACATCTAATAGTGGTTGACCATTACTACTAATATCATCCTGAATATTTTGTACCAACGGGCTATTAGTAATCACAGCTACCTGAGCATAACCAAATTCACGTAGGTTAGTTGTTTTATTGACCTGTCCTCCAAGCTGTACCGTTATTATTTGCATACCATAGCAAATACCTAGTACTGGTACACCAGCCTGAAAAATATACTCAGAAGCACGTGGACTATTAGACTTTATAGTACTTTCCGGACCACCAGAAAGGATAATACCATGAGGAGCAAAATCACGGATTTGCATTTCAGTTATATCCCAAGCTCTGAGTTCACAATACACACCTAGCTCGCGTACTCGTCGGACTAATAACTGAGAATATTGAGAACCAAAATTCAAAATCAAAATTCTGGATGTATAGATATTTCCTGTCATGATACAATCATTATTATAATTTCAGCCCATGCGGTAATTTGGAGGTTCTTTGGTGATGTCTACATCATGGACATGACTTTCCTTAATCCCAGCACCGCTGATACGGACAAATTCTGCCTTAGTACGTAAATCTTCAATAGTCGCACAACCTGTTAGCCCCATACAGGAACGTAAGCCTCCCATTTGCTGATGAACAATCTCTGTTAACCGTCCTTTATATGCCACACGTCCTTCGATACCTTCTGGTACTAATTTATCGTTAGAGTTTTGGAAATAGCGATAAGAAGCACCTTGAGACATCGCTCCTACTGAACCCATACCTCGGTAAGATTTAAATGATCGGCCCTGGTAAAGTTCAATATCTCCTGGTGATTCTTCTGTACCAGCTAGCAACGAACCAACCATAACGCAAGTAGCACCTGCTGCAATAGCTTTGGCAATATCGCCGGAAAAACGGATACCACCGTCTGCAATGACCGGTATATGAGTACCTTCTAAGGCTTCTACAACATCAGCGATAGCTGTTATTTGTGGTACACCTACTCCGGTTATAATGCGAGTTGTACAGATTGAGCCAGGACCTATGCCAACTTTGACAGCACTCACTCCTGCTTCTATTAGTGCTAACGCACCAGCACCTGTGGCAACATTACCACCAATAATTTCTAATTCTGGATATTCTACGCGTATTTTGCGTATACCTTGTAGTACTCCTTCTGAATGACCGTGTGAGGAGTCAACAAGTAAAACGTCAACACCTACAGCAACTAAAGCTTCTACACGGTTTTTATCACTAGCACCTACTGCTGCACCAACATGTAGACGCCCATGCTTATCTTTACAAGCATTAGGTTTTCTTTCTGCTTTCTGAAAGTCTTTTACGGTAATCATACCTAATAAGTTAAATTGGCTGTCAACTACTAATGCTTTTTCCACTCGTTTTTCATGCATTTTCATTAATACTACTTCGCGTAACTCGCCTTCTTTAACCGTGACTAATCGTTCTCTCGGAGTCATTACAGCAGCTACAGGTACGTGTAGATCGGTCATAAAACGTACATCACGATCTGTGATAATACCCATTAGTTCCTTATCTTCAGTTACTACTGGGTAGCCAGCAAAACCATTTTGAGCAGTAAGTGCTTTGACTTCTAATAGTGTCGTATAGGGAGTTACGCATTGTGGGTTGATCACAACACCACTTTCATAACGTTTTACACGTTTTACTTCTTCTGCTTGACACTCGATCGACATATTTTTATGAATAAAACCTATACCACCTTCTTGCGCTAAAGCGATGGCTAATCGAGATTCAGTAACGGTATCCATAGCTGCGGATAGCATCGGAATATTAAGGTTGATTTTGGGAGTTAATTGCGTACGAAGATCGACTGTTTTTGGTAGTACCGCAGAATAAGCAGGAAGGAGCATAACATCATCGAAGGTCAGTGCTTCTTTAGCAATACGTAGCATAGCAATATCTCACTAAAGTAGATGTTAAATGATAACATATTGCCATGGCATTATACAGAATGTTATCTATTGCCTCCAGCACTGTTTAATAAATTATTTGTCAATGAATATTAGCTATTTTTTGAATGTTTCATTTATACCTAAGTATATAATATAAAGTTTATTTGTATTCACCAAATAGCGTAC